>JAESST010000246.1 GCA_016763995.1 Flavobacteriales bacterium
AAAGTTGTGGTGGCGGAGCAGCACCGTCGAGTGACATCCAGATTGATATAGATTTAGATGAATATGAAAATGAAACCACTTGGACATTAGTTGATCCGCAAGGTACAACTGTATTGTCCGGTGGAACATATGCTGGAGGAGATGAATTGATTTCTGTAAGTACAACTACAACATTAGCAGGAAGATGGGTCTTTACCATAAACGATACTTTTGGAGATGGTTTAATAGAACATGGAGGCTCAGATGCAAATGGGACTTCAAGTTACACTCTAACTCTAGACGGTGTGGTCTCATATACTTCAGGGAATAGTCCTAATTACGGAGCTGGAGAATCCCGAAATATTGACGTAGGATTAGGGTTAACTTACACTGGGTCAGTGACTTCTCAAACTGGAGTTGGAAACAATGGAAATGTAACCGGTTCTCCAGATGGAGCAAATGCTCAATGGCATACAAATGGAGATATTATGGTTTTAGATATGGGATCTATTTTTCCTGCAGGAACGCAGTACGTTGTTGTTTGGAGGAAAAGAAATGGCGGAGAATCGGCTACCCTAGTTCTTGAAGAATCTACCGATAACTCTTCTTATAATACACATTCTACTCCACCAACAACAACTATAACCACTTCAGTAACTAGCACAGTTACATCTGAAAATTCATTTAGATACCTTAGAATTAGCAAAGCAGTGAATCCTGATTGGCAGATTGATGCTATTGGTATTGTTCCTCCTGCAGGGTGCGATACGGATAATGATGGAATTAATGATCAATTTGATTTAGATTCAGATGGAGATGGAATAGCTGATATTGTAGAAGCAGGAGGAGTAGATGCAGATGGCAACGGTATTGTAGATGGAGTATTTACTGACACCGATGGTGATGGTTGGTCAAATACATTTGATAGTGATAATGGAGGTACTGCCTTAACAGATCCTGATACAGATTCAGATGGATTTGAAAATAGTATTGATATTGATGCTGATGATGATGGAATTATTGATATCATTGAATCACAACCAAGTGGAGCTTTAATTAGTCCTAGTGGAACTGATTCTGATGGAGATGGAATTGATGATAATTTTGATTTGAATCAAGGGAATGCTTTAACTACTCCAGAAAATACAGATGGCACTGATAACCCAGATTATACTGATACTGATTCTGACAATGATGGAGATTTAGATGCTGTAGAAGGATGGGATACAAATAATACTGGAATTGCCAATACAACTCCTGCAGGTTCAGATGCTGATGGGGATGGATTAGATGATAATTACGATACAGTAGTTGGTCCTAATGCTACCACAAATGTTACTAATGGGGGCCAAAGTTCAGTATCCTTTCCAAACTTGGATCGAGGAGCTACGGCAGAATTAGATTGGAGAGAAGATAAAGATTACGATGAAGATGGAGTTCCAGATGATATAGATATAGATGATGATAATGATGGAATTCTAGATGTAGACGAAGGATATTGTGTTGCTTCTGTTTTAAATGGGGGATTAGAAACTCCTGCACAAGGTTGTGCTAGTTATTCTATTGTTGATGATGCGTTGGTTTCCGGGTGGTCGCATTCTGGAACTAGAGGGGGAAGAATTAATTGTGGAGCTGGAGCTGGAGGTTCTGTATCTAATGTCGAATTGTGGGGAAGTGGATTCTTGGGTGTTGCATCTGATGAAGGAGTTCAATTTGCAGAAATTAATGCCTATGCAGCCGGAACAATGTCTCAAACATTTACTTTACCAGCAGCAGGGACTTATATTTTAGAATGGGGAATTTCTCATAGAGGAAGAAGCGGGATTGATTCTATGAGTATTCGAATTGATGAAGGAGCGAATTCATTAGTAGATAGTATTGTTGGTGCACCAACAGGAACTTGGTCAAGGCATGCAGGTACAACTACATTTACTACAACAGGAACCACTGTCGTTTTTGGATTGGAAGCAGTTTTTGCAAGTGGAGGTTCTTCAGTTGGTAACTTTATTGATAATGTCATCGTGTGTGTAAGTACAGATACTGATGGAGATGGTGTAGCTGATTATTTGGACAGAGATTCAGATAATGATGGAGTTCCAGATATTGTAGAAGCTGGCGGTGTAGACTCAGATAATGATGGAGTGGTAGATGGAGTATTTGTTGATGGTGTTAACGTAGATGGATGGTCAAATGTATTTGATGTAGCAGATGGTGGAGCAGCATTAATAGATGGAGATACTGACATGGATGGTCAAAATAATAGAGTTGATTTAGATTCTGATAACGATGGAATTGCTGATCTAGTTGAAGCTGGAGGAACAGATGCGAATGGAGATGGAATTGGGGATGTAACAACAGATGTTGATGGAGATGGATGGTTTAATACATTCGACTCAGATAATGGTGGAACAGCATTAGCGGATGCTGATACGGATGGAGATGGATTTGAAAATCGGATTGATATTGATGCAGATGGAGACGGGATTGTAGATTTAATAGAATCTCAAGCTTCAACAGGAACACCGATTGTTCCCTCAGGTACTGATTCTGATGGAGATGGGATTGATGATAATTTTGATACGGATAGCGGGAATTCTTTAACAACACCTGAAAATACAGATGGTACTGATAATCCTGATTATACAGACACTAATTCAGATAATGATAATAACACAGATTTATTAGAAGCTTGGGATTCGGATAATGACGGAGACATTGATACTTTCCCAGCTGGAACAGATTCTGATAATGATGGGCTCGATGATAACTTTGATGATATTGTAGGCCCAAATCTAGTGACTAATAGTACTAATGCAGGCCAAACTTCTTTTTCATTTCCAAACTTTGACGATGCACTAACGAGCGAACGAGATTGGAGAGAAACAGAGGATAATGATAATGATGGGATTATAGATGCATTTGACTTGGATGATGATAATGATGGAATTCTGGACTCAGATGAACGGAATTGTACTTCCGGCTATGGAAGCACTGTTACATTTGATAATGGAGTAGCAAGTGCATCAAACGCTTTAGGTTTGCCTGATGGGAATGTAGCAACTATAGCTAATGGAGATATATTAACAATTGATTTAATTGATGTTATACCGGTAGGTCAAAATATTCGAATTCGAATGGCTAGGACTAATGCCAATCGATTATTAGTGGAGAGCTCTTCAAGCAGTGGAAGTGGTTTTGGAAATGGGGTGACTTACGGAAATACAGCCGTAGATGTAGACATGCCGGTAGTTAGTCAATTCTATTCATTTGATTATTTAGTTAGTGGAGCTGCAATAAGGTATTTGAGATTTACCAGAGAACTTGGAGCAATGAATTTAGATGGAATGTCATATGCTCCTCAATGTGCGGTTTTAGATACTGATGGAGATGGTATTGAAGATTATTTAGAATTGGATTCAGACAATGATGGTATTCCTGATATTGCAGAAGCAGGAGGAGAAGATACTGACGGAAATGGATTAGTTGATAATATTCTTGCAAATGGCGTTCTTACCTCTGATACGGATGCTGATGGATGGGCAGATTTGTATGACACAGACAATGGAGGAACGGCAATTCCTAATCCGGATACAGATAACGATGGAATTAATGATAGTCAAGATTTAGATTCAGATAACGATGGAATTCCTGATGTTGTAGAAGTTGGAGGAACAGATGTCAATGGAGATGGTCGTGCAGATGATTATGTTGATACAGATGCAGATGGTTTTAACGATGTGGTAGATGGAGATGTTGGTCAGGATGGCACATCAGAGAATACTGCAAATGCTTTAGTTGCAACTGGAACAGATACTGATAATGATGGAGTTCCAAATAGTATTCCTAGTGCAGATAATGATGGAGATGGGATAAGAAACCATTTAGATTTAGATTCAGACAATGATGGGATAGCTGATGTTGTTGAAGCAGGAGGAACTGATGTAAATGGAGATGGTAGAGCAGATGATTATGTTGATGCCGATGCCGATGGGTTTAATGATGTAGTGGATGGGGACCCGACTAATGCATTGGTTACAGGCTCAGATGCAAGCGGTGCAAATACATCTGATGCTTTAACATTAACTGGTGCAGATACTGATAACGATGGAGTGCCTAATAGTCGTCCAAATGATGACCTTGATGGAGATGGAGTATTTAATTATCTGGATTTGGATTCTGATGATGATGGAATCTTAGATATAACTGAAGCCGGTGGAACAGATACAGATACTGATGGTCGAGAAGATAGTTTTGTGGATGTAGATAACGATGGGTTCAACGATAATGTAGATGGTGATCCAAATAATTCTTTGGCTGCAGGAAATGATGCAACAGATTCAAACCTAGGTGGAGTAACAATTGCTACCGGAGATGATACCGATGCAGATGGAACACCAAACTCTTATCCAAATGATGATTTTGATGAAGATAACTTATATAATTTCATTGATATTGATGCGGATAATGATGGAATTACTGATAATACGGAAGGTCAAGGAACAGCTACTTACATAATTCCTGCGAATGCAGATGCAGATGGAGATGGAATTGATGATGCTTATGATGCTGATGATGTAAACTTTGGTGGAGCAGGTTCAGGTTATACTTTATCAGATATAGATGCTGTATCTGAGCCCAATACCCCTGATTATTTAGATTTAGATTCAGATTTTGATGGAATTCCAGATAACATAGAAGGACATGATAGTGACGGAAATAGGTCTGCAGATGTAGGTTCACCAGCAAATAGCGGAGTGTCAGGAGGAACTACAGATGCAGATGGAGATGGATTGTATGATGGATGGGACAATAATAATGCTAGTTCGGATCCAACAAACACTAACCTTCAAGGGGCTTCTCATCCTAATGTAGGAAATACTGGAACGGCTGAACGAGATTGGAGAGAAATTACCGATAGCGATAATGATGGTATAGCAGATGATTTTGATTTGGACAATGATAACGATGGAATTCCTGATCTAGAGGAATTAGATTGTACCTCAGGTAATGCCGATGCGGTAACCTCCAATGTTGGAGTTCTTAATGCTGCGAATGCTTTGGGAACATTTAATAGCACAACAGCACAGATTAACTCAGGAGATGTTTTGGTCTTGGATTTAACAGATGTAGTTCTTGAGGGAGAATTTGTAAGAATTAGAATGCAAAGAGGAAACGATAATAGAATACTTGTTGAGGGTTCTACTGATAATATTTCTTATACAAATCCAGTTACATACGGGAATCTTTCGTCAGACCTGGATATGCCGCTCGTTAGTACAAACTATTATTTCTTATATCCTATTGGATCGGGTGGAGCCAGATACATTAGATTTACTAGAGAAGCAGGAGAAACTTTATTAGATGCAGTTGCATACTCTCCTCAATGTACAGATAGAGATAGCGATGGAGATGGAATAGAAGATCAGTACGATTTAGATTCTGATAATGACGGAATTCCCGACATTGTTGAAGCAGGAGGTGAGGATACTGACGGAAATGGCTTGGTTGATGATATTAATGTAAACGGTACGTTGACTGCTGATACTGATGAAAACGGATTGGCTGATCTGTATGATGTAAATAATAGCGGTACAGCCATTTCTAACCCTGATACAGATAATGATGGAATTAATGATAGTCAAGACCTAGATGCAGACAATGATGGTATAGCTGATGTTGTTGAAGCAGGAGGAACAGATGTCAATGGATATG
>JAESST010000247.1 GCA_016763995.1 Flavobacteriales bacterium
AAGCTTTCATCTGACTCAATTTGTTCTTGTGTTAACCATTCTTTGTTAGAGAAGGTAAATTCCAACTTGTTTCTGTAGAAAGTAGTCTCGGAAGAGGGAAGGATAGCTTCAATTTCTGGTAATTCAACTTTGGCAATTCGTTTAAGCGAATCCTCTACAGTTCTTTGCTTGTTCGATAGTTGATCTTCGTAACTAATGAATTGCCATTTACAGCCTCCACAAACTCCAAAGTGATCACAAAATGGTTCTACTCTTTTTTCTGAATATTTATGAAACTTAGTCACCCTTCCCTCCATGTAGCTTTTACGCTTCTTGGTTACTTGAACATCTACAATATCACCAGGCACAGTTTGGGGTACAAACAGGATTTTTTCATCTATTCGAGCTAATGATTTACCTTCTGCTGCTGTATCTAGAATCTCTACTGATTCAAAGAGTGGTTTTCGATTTCTATTCTTTCTTCCCATACCGCAAAAGTAAGAGAATATCAGTGGCGAATCTAGCTTCTTTAATCCCGTCTTAATCTACTTTTAGCCATCGCATTGTTTGGTTCGATGACTAAGATTTTACCTAAAGCAACTTGCTCTTGATCAACCTTTCCTTGATTAAAATAGCACAAAGCTAAATTCATTAGAATGTCTATTCGACCGGTATTTAAAGCAAGCGCCTTTTCAAAGACTTTCTCTGCTTCCAAATGCTTCTTTGTCATGGCATAGGCCATTCCAATAAAATTTAGAGTATTAGGGTCGTTTGGTTGAATACTTAGAGCTTGATTTAGATAGTTTATAGCAGCATCAAAATCTTGTAAATTACCTGCCGATTCGCCCATTAAGTAATACGCTTTCGCATGATTGGGTTTTAGTTTAACAAAAGCAGTTAAGGCAGTAATTACCTTTTGATGTTTTTTTCTGCATAATATACGGTAGCTAAATTGAAGTAATATTTTGAATAGTTTGGGTCTTTTTTTATCCCATTCAGAAAAGCATGATGCGATTTCGAATAACGTCTAGCATTTTTATACGCAAGACCTAGATTGTTGTAAGCATCTAAATACTCAGGGTAGATGTCGATGGCTTTACTTAGATATTGGATGGATAAGTCAAGGTATTGCTTTTTTTGTGCGGTATTCTGGCTTACTTGAGCTTGTTCATTCAATTCTGTTCCTAGGTTATAATTGACTCGTGCACTATTACTTCCAGACGTTATATCTGCTTGATAAAGGCTTAAGTTGTTTTTCCATGCTTTATTGCGATCAAATGTTTTTAAAGAGAAGAGCACTCCAATGCCTAACATAATGTAAGCGATAGTTTTTTGATTTTTACTACTTAAGAGAACTTTGGATTTGGTGAGTAACTTCTCAATAGATAAGGGTAGAAGTAGAGCAAACGCCAGAACTGCTAAAAACAACATTCGCTCAGCAAATTGAATTCCGATCGTGGCAAAGATTTGAGAAGCAACAAGGATAGCAATAAGATAAAATGCAGCTATTATTCCAAAAACATTTCTTTTAATCACAGCTATGATGCTTGAAATAATTAGTCCGAGAAGAATGAGGATTCCAAGTATAGATTGGGTAGAAATAAGCCTTACTAGTGGCAGCTGATGGTAAGAATAATCATGAATAAGCTCAAGAGGGAAAAAAGTTTTTTGCAGAAAAGTTACTTGAAGCGCAAAGGTAGAGCCCCATTTTAAAGAAGTATCTGCTGAAGCAGCAATGGGATTATTCAGTAATCCAAAATTTCCCGAATCAATCGGGTTTGACATTCCATTTATAATAAGATAACGTAGTGCAATAAATCCAAGGGCAAAAGGAATTAACAGTAGAAATTGAGAAAAGGCCTTTATAAGAGTGACTTCTTTTTTTAGTAATAATAATACGGGAATAGCCAAGGCATAAGTTACTGCGCTTTCTTTCGAGAACAGTGCGAGTACAAAGAATAAAATGGAGCATACATAATGAATCAATTTATTCGAATCAATTGTTTTGATCAAATAGAAAAGACAGAGTGTAAAGCCTAAAAAAGCCAATAATTCATCTCTTCCTTTTATATTGGAGACGATCTCTGTATGCAATGGATGACAGACGAAAAGAAGAGCAGCAGAAAGGGGAATAATTAGAGCTTTGTGGTGTAAAAGCTTCTCTAATGCCAAGAATAAAAAGAAACAGGAAAACCCATAAATCAATAGATTGAGGAGATGAGAAATAGATGTGTTGGAATCAAAGAATTCCTTTTCTAGGGCAAAACTGACAAGACTTAAGGGTCTATATAGACCATCATTAAACGCATTGTTACCATGCCTGTAATTTGTCGTTAAAATTTCACCGATGCCATCAATTCCATTCTGAACATGTGTATGTGTTTCTATTACTGAATAATCATCAAGAGCCATTTCGTGATTGGCAGTATTTGCATAGATTGCTATAGCAACAAGTAGGACCCCCCATTTTAATAGCTTTTTGTAATTCCTTAAAATATCGTTCGATTCAGTCATAGTCATGCTCAAGTAATCGTCCAAATTTAGATATCTTTGTTTATAGTCAAAACCAGATAGAATTTGAAATTATGATGACAGAAACAAAGATATCGAGCGCAAAAGCAATTGAATTAGAAGATAAGTACGGAGCACACAATTACCACCCCTTACCTGTAGTTTTAAATAAGGGAGAAGGAGTATATGTTTGGGATGTAGAGGGGAAAAGATATTATGATTTTCTTTCAGCTTACTCGGCAGTTAATCAAGGGCATTGTCATCCAAAGATTGTTGGAGCAATGATGGCTCAAGCGGAAACATTAGCACTTACTTCTCGTGCATTTTACAACGATGTTTTAGGCGAATATGAGAAATATGTGACAGAATATTTTGGGTTTGATAAAGTATTACCAATGAATACGGGAGCTGAAGCAGTTGAAACTGCGATCAAATTGTGTAGAAAGTGGGCGTATGAAAAGAAAGGAGTTGCTGAAGATAAAGCAGTAATTATTGTGTGCGATGGAAACTTTCATGGAAGGACAACAACAATCATTTCTTTTTCAAATGATCAAGATGCAAGAAAAAACTTTGGACCTTTTACTCCGGGCTTTGTAAGCATTCCTTACAATGATTTAGATGCATTAGCAGAGGCGCTAAAAATGGATAATGTGGTTGGGTTATTAGTGGAGCCAATTCAAGGAGAAGCAGGTGTTTTTGTACCTGATAATGGATACCTTGAAGCAGCAGATAAAATGTGTAAAGAGAAAGAAGTTCTTTTTATTGCGGATGAGGTGCAAACGGGAATTGCAAGAACAGGAAAATTACTAGCTGTAAACTATGAAGATGTTAAGCCTGATATTTTAATTTTAGGAAAAGCTCTTTCGGGAGGAGTTTACCCTGTTAGCGCTGTATTAGCAAACGATGAGGTAATGATGGTGATAAAGCCAGGTCAGCATGGTTCAACTTTTGGTGGAAATCCAATTGCAGCAAAAGTTGCTATTGCTGCTTTAGAAGTAGTGAGAGAAGAAAAATTAGAAGAAAGAGCTTTTGATTTAGGGAACCTATTTAGAGCTGAAATTCAAAAATTAGTAGATGAATCTGAGCTTTTAGTGAAAGTGAGAGGTAAAGGTTTATTGAATGCCATTGTCATTAATGACACAGAAGACAGTTCAACTGCTTGGGACATTTGCATTAAACTGAGAGATAACGGCTTGTTAGCAAAGCCAACTCATGGGAACATTATTCGTTTTGCACCACCATTGGTCATGACAGAAGAACAATTACATGAATGTGTTGCGATTATTAGAAAAACAGTGACTGAGTTTAAGAAGTAGGACTTAGTTTTTCGAGCATAAAAAAGCCTCAATTTCTTAAAATTGAGGCTTTTTTATGCTTTATTGTTTAACGAGAAAATCTTTCTTACTTCCGTATCTCGTTATCATTTCAATGATGTAATTCCCATCCGGTAAATCTTCGATAAACAAAGTTGTTTCTGTAGAAGATTTTACAATTGTACCTAAGACAGAATAAATATTTACCTGTTCTATGGGAACTTCTGATTCAATAGTGATTTGATTTGTTGCAGGGTTAGGGTAAAAACGGATTTGCGAAACTTGTTCTACTTCTTCTAGACCTACAGCTCTGCAATCTAAGGAGTCTCCTGAAAAACTCCACCCGTCAGCGATTAGTAATAAACGGGCACTATCTCCCAAACAGTATTTTAATCCATTTGTACCAAGTGTCACGTTTAATCGGTGCGGTTTTGCTTGCCACGCGTTTAGAATTAAATCGTAATTTGTTCTAGATAGACCACTCAAGTCAAATAGACTCACCATATCAACAACCTTACTAATGTTCCAACTACTTAGGTCCTGATCAAATTGGCTTGCAAATATGAACATCGCCTTCATCCTTCCAACAGAGTCTACTTTCCAACCGCTGATATCCTGATTGAAATTCACGTTATTCGCAAACATTAAATCCATATTGTAGACAGAAGAAACATCCCATCCACTGACATCTTGGTTGAAGTTAAATGCATCCGCAAACATATTTCGCGTAGATTTTACATTGGAAACATCCCAATTGGAAACATTCCCATTAAAACTTATAGCTGTTTGAAACATAGAAGACATGTAAATAATCGATGAAACGTCCCAATTATTTAAGTCTGCATTAAAGGAAGAAGCTCCACTAAACATTTCAGAAAGGCCCGTAACGTTAGTCAAGTTAGGAGCGTCAATAGCATTACTAGTTACATTAGAACATCCCTTAAAAGCTCCAGCAAGATTCTTCCAAGCATAGGTCCCCCATTGATCAATAGAGAGTAGTTTTTTTTGATCATGTATACCAGCTGTGGGAAAGAGTGGAGATGGTTCGAAATAAGTGCTAGGGAATACTCCTCTAATTCTGATCGTATAATTTCCGGGACTAGAGTATTGAATAAGAATACTACTGGTAACATTAAGAGTATCAAAAACACCATCATTGTCCCAGTCAATGTCAAAATTATAACTGTAATTGCTATCAACTTCTAAAAAGATAGCACTGTCATTTGAGATTCCAGTACTATCCGTTTGCCAGGTAGTAACGAAATGAGTAGAGTCTTTCTGAGCAAAGCTAGTTGCAATCAATACAAGACTAAGGAAAGAGAGTAGGAGAATGTCAAGTTTTTTCATATCAGGTCTTAATAAGTATCTAATTGCGTAAAAGACACCCTTGATATAGAAAACGTCGACTCTATTCAAATAAAAAGCCCCGTATTAAAAAATACGGGGCTTTGAAATCTAATCTTAAATTTTTCCACTAATAGTAAATCAACCTTCTTACTTGAGCAAAATACTTAGCTAATCTGATAACTTGCTTCGTATATCCAAACTCATTGTCATACCAAACATAGAGCACAACGTTCTTTTTATCTGGAGAAACGATCGTTGCAGGAGCGTCATAAACAGAACAACAAGTATTTCCAATAATATCACTAGAAACAGCTTCTACATCGGTTCCAAAATAAATCTGGTTCACCAATTCGCCTTCTAAAGCAGCTGTTCTTAAAATAGCATTTGTTTCTTCAATAGAAGTTTCTTTCCCTACCGATAAGTTCATAATTGCTAAAGACCCATTTGGAGTAGGTACTCTTACAGCGTTTGCAGTTAATTTATTGGCCAATTCAGGAATTACCTTAGTCACAGCTTTTCCAGCTCCTGTTTCTGTAATTACCATATTAATTGCAGCAGAACGTCCTCTTCTTGTTTTCTTGTGCATGTTGTCCAACAAGTTTTGATCGTTGGTGTATGCATGTACTGTTTCAATGTGACCTTTTTCAACACCTAAGTTGTCATTAATTACTTTTAAAACAGGAACAATAGCATTAGTTGTACAAGATGCTGCAGAAAGAATATCGTGAGAATTTAAGTCAACATCGCTTTTGTGATTCACACCATAAACGATGTTTGGAATACCTGCACCTGGAGCGGTTAAAATCACCTTAGAAACACCTTTAGATTTTAAATGTCTTCCAAGAGCTTCTTTGTCCTTGAATACACCTGTGTTGTCAATTACTAATGCGTCATTAATTCCATAAGCAGTATAATCGATTTCGTCCGGTTGTTGTGCGTTGATTAGTTGAACCGTTTGGCCATTGATGGTCATGGTTCTTTTTTTCGTATCAACATCAACAGTTCCATTAAAAGCACCGTGAACAGAGTCATTTCTTAATAAAGAAGCTCTTTTTTCCATCGCTTTTGCATCATCACCTCTAGTAACAATAGCTCTTAGTCTTAATTGTTGACCTTTCCCTGCTTGTTTTACTAATTCTCTAGCAGCAATTCGTCCAATTCGTCCAAATCCATATAGGATAACATCTTTAGGCTCTAATTGGCTTTTTTCGCCACCAATCATGTCACCTAACTTTGATTTAATAAAATCAGCTTTAGAAGAAAAGTTTGCTTTTTCAGCATCCCATTCAGCAGCTAGTTTTCCAATATCTAATTTAGATGGAGCTAGATCAATCGTTAACAACTCTTTTGCTAAATCAGCAGTGTCATATACATTAACAGCTTTATTAGTTGAGTTTTGGATGTTTTTATGCATTTTCAATATTTCAGAAACGCTTCTATCTACTAAGTGATTTCTGAAAAGGACTAATTCAATTGATCGTCCATAAAGGAGTTGTCCGAGAGTGTTGTTTAAGTCAACAGCTTTTTTTTCTTGGTCAACCCAATTGTTTAACTCTGATTCAAATTCTACAGCATTTTTCATTTCTGTGATGTGTCTTTTAAGGTTAAGAGAATGTTAAATTTAGGTTTGCAAAATTCGACAAAATAAAGTTGAAAACGAAGTGAAAAGAAGCGCTAAAAAAACATCCAGCATTCTTGAATAGTATTCAAGTGCTGAAGGCTTTCTCAATATTAAAAAAATGAACTACATACCTACACCATAATATGCTTCTTGACCATTTGGATATAAACCCTGAATCAGAATTCCTTCATCCTTCTTCTGACTTAATAAATTTAAAAGAATTTCAGGATTTTTAATTGACGTTTTATCAACTTTTGTAATAATGAATCCTTCTTTTATTCCTGCATTTTTAAACTTACCCGAGAATAAGCTCTCAACCTGCGCACCACCATCAAGGTCTAATGCATCTTTTAATTCATCGTCGAGTTCACTGAATTTAGCACCTAGTGCTTTCATCAACTGATTGTCCGAATTGCTAATAATAGCAGTATTGCCCTCCATGTTTTTTAGCAAAACCTCTTTTTCGATTGATTTTCCATTCCGAACCAGTTTTATTGAGATTCTATCTCCCGGTCTATATTCTCCAACCTTGGCTTGAAGTTCTGTTGCAGAATTTACCTTTACGCCTTCGACCTCTTTTATGATGTCGCCTTTAATAATGCCAGCCTCTTTTGCAGAGCCATTTTCAATAAGCTCAGTAACATAAATCCCATTAAAATCATCGATGTTATTTTCTTTGGCTAGTTCTTCATCAATGTTTCGAATTTGCACACCGATAAACGCTCTTTGTACATTCCCAAATTCTTTTAAATCCCTAACTACTTTTTTTACAATGTTTGAAGGGATTGCAAAGGAATAGCCTGTAAAAGAACCTGTATTAGACTTGATAGCAGCATTAATTCCGATGAGCTCTCCTTTTGTATTGACCAATGCTCCCCCGCTATTTCCTGGGTTAACTGCAGCATCTGTTTGTATAAACGATTCAATAGAAGAATTACCTGTAAAAGGGTCATTACTCAAGATATCGATATCTCTTCCTTTAGCTGATACAATTCCTGCTGTTACGGTAGAGGTTAGGTTAAATGGATTTCCAACCGCCAATACCCATTCACCAACTCTTATTTGATCGGAATTTCCATAGCTTACATAAGGTAAGCCATCTTCTTCAATTTTTAATAATGCTAAATCTGTGGTTGGGTCTGTTCCAATAACTTTAGCGTCGTATGTTTTTTTGTTGTTTAAGGTGATTTTTATTTGATCGGCCTTTTCAATGACATGATTGTTTGTCACAATGTACCCATCTGGAGAAATAATGACTCCTGATCCGGCGCCTTTGACCGGCTGAATATATTTTTGATTGTAATTTCCATTTCCATAGAGAAGTTCTTTAAAAGGGTCAAAACCTCTTTGGTTGTATTCAACAGTCCCTTCTGTTTTAACATGAACCACACCATTTACGGTTAATTCTGCGGCGGTAGTATAATCAACTCCTAGTGTGGGTTCTGCACGAACATAATTTACTGATGTTGCTTTTGCTTGCTCTTTTTCATTCGGAAGTATCACGATTTTTGGCTCTATATATTTGTATATACCTAAAGACACTGTAGCTCCTAACAATGCCATTAAAAACCCACTTATTAAATTTTTCATTCTATTTTAAATTTAGCGTTTAACTTTGCATTTATATGCATAGAGTAAACGCCATTTTTTTAAGATTAATTTGTGAGTCGTGTTAAAAGATGTTAAGCCTGTAGGTGCTGTTAATAAAGGAAAGTAAGAGTATGAAGTTTTATAAATATCAAGGAACAGGAAATGATTTTATCATGATAGATGGTAGAGTTGAGAAAATCACTTTAAGCGCTTCAGAAATAATTCAACTTTGCGATCGAAGGTTTGGGATTGGTGCAGATGGTATTATTATTATTTTAAAAGAGAATGAAGAGAGTGATTTTGAAATGGATTACTACAATGCAGATGGGAGTCAGAGTTTCTGTGGGAATGGAAGTCGTTGTGCTCAGGCATTTGCTCAATATCTAGGAATAATAAAAGAGGAATCTATTTTTCTAGCAATAGATGGAATGCATGAGGGTAAGGTTCTTGGCGAAGAATATGCAACAAGAATGGGTGATGTCTCAGAAATTAGACATATCGGCGATGATTATTTTATAAATACAGGATCGCCACATTATATTCAGTACGTACAAGATGTTGATACTGTTGACGTTTTTAAAGAAGGGAAAGCAATTAGAAATTCTGAAGCGTATAAGATCGAAGGCACGAATGTAAACTTTGTCAGTATTCATGATGATTTTTTGAAAGTAAGAACTTATGAAAGAGGAGTAGAGGGAGAAACACTTTCATGCGGAACTGGAATAACAGCGGTTGCTATAAGTTTCTTGCACCGTCAAAATTTAAATCAAACTTCTGTCGCTATTAAAACCAAAGGAGGAAACTTAAGCATTCAGTTAGAACGTAAGGGAGACGTTGACTTTAAGAATATTTGGTTGCTTGGTCCTGCTCAACAAGTTTTTGAAGGCGTTATTTAATAACCTGAGCTCGGTTCTTCTTAAGAACTCAGGTTAATAGTTGATCAGATATTACGAAATAAGTATATTTTGCTGATTGTTAGTAGATTATTTTATTTTGGCCATGTGTTAATATTTCCCATCTTTTCTATTTCCCAAGCTTTCCAATAATTCTATCTTTGCGCCATGCAAGAGAAGATTATCATTATAGATTTTGGATCACAGTATACCCAACTTATTGGGAGAAGAGTACGCGAGCTAAATGTTTATTCAGAAATTCATCCTTACAACAATTTACCTGAAATAGGGGAAGATGTTAAGGGAGTGATTTTATCTGGAAGCCCATTTTCTGTCTTAGATGAAAATGCTCCACAATATGATTTTAGTAGAGTGAAGGGAAAGCTTCCTTTATTGGGGATTTGCTACGGAGCACAATACTTATCGCATCATTTCGGCGGCAATATTACTCCTTCTGAAACTAGAGAGTACGGTAGAGCTAACTTGAGTTATGTAGATGAATCAAATGTTCTGTTAAAAGGAATTAATGAAGGTTCTCAAGTATGGATGTCTCACGGAGATACAATTCAAACTGTACCTGATAATTATAACTTGATCGGTAGTACGCACGATGTGAAGCTTGCTGCTTTTCAATTGGAGAACGAAGAAACGTTTGGAATTCAGTTTCATCCTGAAGTATACCATTCAACAGATGGATTGCAATTACTAAGAAACTTCATAGTTGAGGTTTGTAAATGTAAGCAGTCTTGGACACCATCTGCTTTTGCAGAAACTACGATTCAAGAATTAAAAGATAAAATAGGAGAAGATAAGGTAGTATTGGGCTTAAGTGGTGGAGTAGATTCTACAGTCGCTGCAATGTTATTGCATAACGCAATAGGGAAAAACCTTTACTGCATCTTTGTGGACAATGGATTACTTCGTAAAAATGAATATGAGTCTGTTTTAGAACAGTATAAGGACTTAGGATTAAATATTAAGGGAGTAAATGCTAAAGATCGTTTTCTTTCTGCTCTAGCGGGAGAATCAGATCCTGAGAAAAAACGAAAAGCGATTGGAAGGGTCTTTATAGAGGTATTTGATGATGAAGCGAATGCAGTGACTGACGTTAAATGGTTAGGCCAAGGAACGATTTACCCTGATGTAATCGAATCGGTTTCAGCTACTGGCGGTCCTTCAGCTACGATTAAATCTCACCATAATGTAGGAGGACTTCCTGATTATATGAAGTTAGAGATTGTTGAACCACTTCGTTTGTTATTTAAAGATGAAGTTAGAAGAGTTGGGAAGTCTTTAGGTTTACATAAGGACTTATTAGGAAGACATCCATTTCCAGGTCCTGGCTTAGCGATTCGAATTTTAGGAGACATTACAGCAGAAAAGGTACGGATCTTGCAAGAGGTGGATGCCATCTTTATTGATGGGTTGAGATCAGATGGTTTATACGATGAAGTATGGCAGGCAGGGGCTATTTTGTTGCCAGTGCAAACTGTTGGAGTTATGGGAGATGAAAGAACCTATGAACAAGCAGTAGCACTAAGAGCGGTAAGTTCTACCGATGGAATGACTGCTGATTGGTGTCATTTGCCGTATGAGTTTTTGGCAAAAACATCAAACTAAATTATCAACAAAGTAAGAGGGGTGAATAGAGTGGTATATGATATTAGCTCTAAGCCACCAGCAACTATAGAATGGGAGTAACTATGAAAAAAGTCTTTGCATTTATTTTATTTTTTTCTTCCTTTGTCGCTTTTGCACAAGAGACAAAAGAAGTGTTGGTAGTTCATGCCATTGAAGGCAAAGAATATTATATTCATGTTGTTGATTCGGGCAATACTTTATTTGCGATTAGTAGAAAATACGCTATACCTAGAGATGAAATAAAGAAGGCTAACCCAAGGTTAACAGAAACACTAAAAAGGTGCGAGAGACTGAGAGTCGACCTGGCATAACTCTGACTGGTCCAACAATTATTTCGTCATTGTTTTGTGTTTGAGTTTAGTAAGTTTGACCACCAGCTTTCTCAATTCTATCTTTTTCTCCTTATTCGCTTGGTTTATGATCAGAGGTTAGATCAACTGTTTCCTTTCCTCCCTTGGTGCTCATTATTGCTCGAGAGTCTCCCACATTTGCAGTGTAGGCATATGAATCAACTATGAGAAGAGCAACAGCACATGAACCACTTTTGTCAATAACTTTTAGATGTGGAGTAGTTGTTGTTGCATATTGTGAAAGAAATACTCTCTCTGCCTTTTCAAATCCATTTTTCAAAGCTAAAGCGGGATTCTGAGGGAAGCAACTTTCTTTTATTACAAACTAATGAAGATGATCTCTAAGAAAATCAGCACACCCACTGCCACCATGCCCATCATACACTCCAAAGAACGAGCATTTAGGCCAATTCTCTTTCTATCTGCTGGCTGGTTACAAGATATTCAAAATAATGCTCACTCTGTCCTCATTATAGTTTCTCACAATTCCTTGGTTAGTATTCGCTGCATACCCTTTCACAAATCCATTCTTTTTGATTGAGCATTTTGTTGGCTCATGATTTGGGATTTAAATTTAATGTGCTGACTTAATCGGAGCTTCCTTTGGAGACTCATCAACTGCAGAAGGCTGAATCTACTTTTTAAACACGGGTGGTTGTTAACTTGCAAATGAAGAAGACTTCATTGTCTGAGACCCAGCAGGAGAAATCCTCGTCATATTCTCTTTCGGTGCAGCTGCTTAAGCAGAGCACTTTCTTGTTTCAGTTTGCCCGGGAAG
>JAESST010000248.1 GCA_016763995.1 Flavobacteriales bacterium
CGTCCGGGGTCTGGCATCCGAAAAAGCCTTTTTGCAAGATCCTCATCTCGAATTGGTCACAAACCTGGGCTACGCAACCGCTATTGCCTGGCTGATCTATCAAAGTAAGCAGGTGACACTACCCCCAGCCAATGATGCTCGACGCCTTACCTCGTGCTGGGCAAAATATTTTTCCAGGCAAGCAAACCCGACCGTATGCAAACAATCATTTATACATTCATGCGCCATGATAATTGGATGGGACTTTCTGACTGAACCTCGGGCTTTGGAAGCATAAAAGCCTTCCTTTAGACTACAAACTGTACTGCTAATATAGATATAAGCCCCGCAAATCTATCGGGAGGCCACTCAGGATAATATGGTCGAATAGATGTCGATCAATTAGTAGGAATTGAATGTCTGTGCTTGTTTTGCCCAGTAAGCATTCAAAAGATTGAACGGAGGTGCTGCGTCGGAGAAGGTTATGACCGGTAGGTTAGTAGAACAAAGAAAAGTCGTATCTGATCCCACTTTTACCCCACTTTTATGCGCGTCATTACAGTAGCAGCAAATTAAAGGGCGTCAATAATCTTGGTTCGGTTGGGGCCGTCTTCAATTCGTAATCCGCGGTCGATGAAGCCTGCGATAATTTGATCTCTCACCGTTCCCTCAACGAAGAACAGCAAATACACGGGTTCGTCTTGGTCTGTTCGAACTAACCGTAGCGCGACACTGTCGGTTTTCGCCCCGCCGAACTCATCTATTGCTTCGCTTACCGCAGGTAAACTCTCGGAAAAGGGTACAACTATCGGTTCTTCGCCGATTGGGGCATCTTTTTCGCACCCGCATATTACGAAGAAGGCAAGCGATGAAACTAAGATCCGAAAAACTGCGTAAAATCGTAATTTCTTCATCTTGGCCTCGTCAGAAAGTTTTCAAAGCCTGGAGGGATTGGCAGGACGGGGCCGCCTTGCCTGGCGGGAGCAAATCGTGGGGGCCACGCTGGCGCATCGTCGAGATATGTGGAGGTCCCATCGGCTGAGCCAGCCATCCCAACTTTCACTAGTACGTCCTGCTTTTCCGCCACAAATACTTCAAAGCGCATCCAAAAACTAAATGATGGGCTTGACGAACGACCTGTGACTTCGGGATGATCTACAAATTTGTTGCCATGATAATTCGTCTGATTCGCACTTGGCGAAAATTCCGCAGCTACATGTGCTCCATAATTATTTCGGTCCGTGCCCTTATGTCCAATGAAGTGAGTCGCACCGGCAAGATTAGCATTAACCATCATGTCAAGCATTTGGGCAACGGTTACTGGATCAGATTGCAGGAGATCTGAGTTTTGCACGAGATGGCAGTCGCCAGTCTGAGCGAATGGATCGATCGTGAATGTCTGTGTCCATTTGAATGCAAAGTTGACGCCTCCATTCGGAGTTTGAGACGTTGCTACATCCGCCCGAAGGATTTCTGTTTCACTAACGATCGTGCAAGGGTTGTTAACGCACCAGCACATGGGAGCCTTCTCGCCTACATCAGTGGGGTCATCTCCGTCATCATCGTCCTGGGCCCAGCCTACTGAGGCACTCAGAATCAAAGCAATCAACAGCATTAGAGCTTTCAAGGCGACTTGCGTCATATCGATCATCCACATATGCATATAAAGGATTGATAAATGGTCAGCCAAAACCGGCAGACCGCTTTGGGTCGAAACTAGTCATTCTTAATACACCTAACGTTTTTAGCAGCGGCAAGCCGGAGCAACGCGTAGGCTTGTCCAGACCACGCGCTTTTTGCGTGGGCGAGGCTGCCTAACCTTGTTATGCAGATACCCCTGACAACCTGCAATTTTGAAAAGTTACACCAACGCCTTTTACATAATCAGTTGGTTCCGCGCTTGTTATTTTCAACGCCTCTTTTAATGGCATGCCTTGCTCTACATGCTTACGTAAAAAATCTTCAGATTCCTGGCAAAGAAAACATATTGCGTGGAATGGATGATTGTTTGCATCCAGCGCCTCTCCGTTAATATACGGGATAGCTTCACCAACAGATGCAATTTTTACTTTTATGTAAGCTAGAGCCAAATTAGTAATGGTGCCAACATGAACTAGATCTTCACTAGCTCCGTAGCTGGAAATGTCAATACTTTCGATAATCTTCATTTCATGTACGCATAACGCCTGCCGCAACGGCGGCGAAACCGCGCAGCGGTTTTGCCGTCCGGCCCCGTAGGGGCGCATTGCCGGTTCTTGTTAGGAGTATCATGGTAGTTCATATGGGGCAGACCAATGTACAATTTTGAATAACTTATCGTTCACAAAATAGACTGTAATGCGCGAATAAAAGGGGTTCTGATATTTGGAGAGCGATTTCAGAGCTGAAAATTGCCAGGCATCGTTTTGTAGTAGAAACTCCTTGTAATGGTCAGTGTCTATTGAGGCGCTAGTGCGGAATTCTTGCCAGCCTGGGACAAAATTTCCAACCTGCAGATTCCATGCGTTTTGATTGCTCAGAATCACTTCGTAAACTGCCTTTCTTGTATTTCCGATATCGATTTGTTCGCTAAGGAATAGTGTTGCTCGGCATGCAGTGTTCATAGCCTCTACTGAAGCGATGCAATCGCTTGTTGCACCCCAGGTTTTTGAGACTTCATCATCTTCAAACTCTACCCTCAGGGGAAAGGGTTGCTCATTCACCCAGACCAAAATCCCGTCCTCTGAGTTCAGCTTTTGTATTTCATCATCGCTAGGAGATTCAATATAAATTTTTTCAGGGAATTCTGGCTCTATTGAAGAGATTGGAACCATTTCACGAGCTTTCTCTAAAACGGCGCTCTTACTGTCACCAATGTTCAAGGAACCATAACTGCCTGATGAAATAACTTTCGTTTCATCAACGCAACCAGCCAGAAAAAACGCTAAAAGGAATATCGGAATTCGCACTATCTCGGGGTACTCCTAACGTTTTAATGTGGGGCTGACAAAACAGAGCGAAGCGGCGAGTAGGCAGTCCCACACCATTGATTTGTTAAATGGCTTACGCATCAATTTGTTTGCTCATTGGCACAAACTTTATAGACAAATTATTTGAGAGCTCATAATCAATCGAGTCACTTGCAACAAAACCATGGCGAGCATAAAGCCGCTGCCCGGGAAGCGTCGCCATTAATTCAAGTCGAGCAAAACCTTTCGCTTTTGCTTCTTTCTCACATTCGCTCATAAGAATTGAAGCAATGCCCGTACGTGCGTAAATAGGCTTTACAAAAAAGGCACGGATTTTTGCTGCTTGTTTATTTGGATTCAGCTCATTCGAACTTCTACCTTCCTCTCTATCGTTCCCAAATAGAGTTTCCCTATAGCTCCAACCTCCACAACCAACGAACTCTGTTTCGCTTTCCACTGCAAAATAGGTATTATCCTTGATCAATTGCGTATCAACACCCCATGCTGATTTCAGCGCCCCTTCAATTTGTTCTTTCGTGTAGTCATTGATCGCTAATCCCCATGCCGATTCATCTATCAATTTCTCGATCACTGGAATATCAGCTAGCTCTGCTTTTCGTAGTGTGTAGTTCATAAGTTTGGCTATTTAACGCCTAGGGTAAAGCGCGCAGGGCTTTTCCCGCGTCGCCTTTGACCCGCTTGTTAAGGTTTGGCACTTAGTTTAACCAGTGCCTCTTTGCTAACACACTCACTTTCAATGCATATACCAATATATAGTGCTTTATTGCCAACACTCTTTGTTAGCGTAGATTTAGCGAGTTCAATCTCGCTACGGCTCAGGTGTTGCAACACTTTATTTTCAAGGAGCATGGTATCCGACATAGATACAACAAAGTCGTCATGGGTGTTGCTGAACAATATGTACATTCTGGCATTTAAGGCAACAGAAGCTAAAAATAATGCACATAATATTATTTTATTTCGATTCATGTCAGAACCCTCAAGGAACCTTAACTATTATTGAACACCACGTGCATCATATGTTCGGAATGCGCGCATGTGTTCATAATCTACCCAAAATTGTTATGTAAACGCGCAGCTGCAACATATCATCCCTGTGAAAGTTTTATATTCTCCTCACAATACACTGATTTATAAAGCAATATCAACAACAATCAAATTCCCCCTGGATCATGAAGCACGAACTCTATTATGTGGCATTTTTCCACTTAACGAAGCATGCGCGCCATATCTTCCCTAAAGCCAAAACCTAAATATCAACAGTAACTTATCGATTTATATGGATATAATTGTATTTTCTTCTATAGACATCAAGATGATGATACTGAATTATCATTTGACAAACTTACATATACTGTCTATATATACAGTATTATGAGAAATGGAGTTGCTATGAACAACAGTTAGGGGTTTAGCTGGTACGCCTGGTTTTTGAATACGGGTAACTTTGCAAGACTTCTCCGCCAAACTCTGCCATCTGTTTTTGAGCCATCAGCTAGTTAAATTTTAAAAATAGATGACAACAGTATTTATACTGTATATATTCACAGTATATAAATCGCACTGTAGCATCATGAACAAAAAACTGTCTGCTCTATTAGCCAGACCTGACATCTGGCAGGCTTCGGCGTCGCTGCAACAAACTCATGGCCTGGCCACG
>JAESST010000249.1 GCA_016763995.1 Flavobacteriales bacterium
CGTTGTTATGGCATTCAGGATTGGGGTGCGAAAGGACGCACCAATGTTAAGGTTTGAGTTCCAAGAGTTGTATCTACTGCAATAAAATAGAGTTTGCTAGTATCATTCGATCGAATACGATCATTCATAACTTGATTAATATAACTTGTTACAAGATATTTCCCGGTATCTGTTGGAGAGTAATTGGGAAAGAACTTGAGAGAGTCAAATCCTGATAATAAGGAATCTATAGAAAGAGAATTAGAGTAAACAATAGCCCCTGTTGGGTTAGTGATTTTAGTTGTAACAGTAATAGATGAACCTACATTTTGATTCCCAGAGTTTTTTACAGCAACGCTTGGGCTGAAAATACCATTCTTTGAGACGAAAATGGCTCCGTTTATTTCATTATTGATATAGTCAACTTCAACATCAGTGATGGATTGTATAACTGTTGGGTATTCAAATCGGATACTGGTGTTTGGGTTTGGAAAGCTATCGCCCCGATAGTACATCAACCCATCGTTTCCTGTGTTATTTTCCATTCCAATAGAAATGAAATTAGCTGTATATGTTGGGTCAGGAGTTCCAATCTGAGTTTTGTAATTAAATGTGATAGAAGAGTCGGCCTTATTAAGAATAATTTGAAAAGAGTTATCTCCAGAGTATTGGGTGGTATTATTTACCCAAAAAGGAACCTTTTCGAAAGTAATACAAATGGTATCTCCTTGGTTGTAATAATACGCAGCCGAAGGGTTTGTTGAATTTCCACCAAAGTTTAGATCAGTTAAAAAAGGAGCAATGTAATTATCGGGAGCACCGATAATGGGCATTGCAGGAAATTGAGCATTGGTAGAAGCAATGTTAACAGGTTGAAAAGAAATATAGCCATTAGAACCGATGTAAAACTGTGTTGGATTGGTTGAATAGTATGGAAACCCTGACATAGAAAAAGGTCCAACAAAATTATCATCCGACAAACCAAAAACATTAATACCAATGCTAGTAATGTCAAACCATTGATAAGTTGGGCCATTGGGATGTAACGATGACTTGTAGGTATACCCAAAGTTATCAGGACCTCCGCTTGTGTTTTGAGAAAAAAGGCTGATTGTTAGGGTAATGCAAAAAAGTAGGAATATTTTTTTCATAGCACTTCTTTTAAAATGAATGGTTCAAGTTAGTTAAAAAAGAGATATAAACCATAAGTGTGAAACTCCATTTATAATAGTATATCACCAACAATGTATTCTATGTGAAATATAAACGCTTGATTTTAGTAATTTCGAAATCCTAAAATTAAGTTTATGAAGAAAATGTTATCACTAGCAATGGGGGTTTTATTAACTCTTGGTAGTTACTCACAAAGTAAAACAGAAAGGATAAAATTTGTAGAGTATGACTTGAAAAATGGAATGCGTGTTATTTTGCATGAAGACCATTCAACTCCAATAGTTGCTGTCTCTGTTTTATACCATGTTGGTTCCAAAAATGAGGACCCATCAAGAACAGGTTTCGCTCACTTTTTTGAACATTTATTGTTTGAAGGGTCAGAGAATATTGAAAGAGGGGAGTTTTTCAAAATCGTACAAGGAAACGGAGGAGTATTAAATGCAAATACTTCTTTTGACAGAACCTTTTATTACGAAATCTTACCATCCAACCAGTTAAAATTGGGTATTTGGTTAGAATCAGAAAGAATGTTGCATGCTAAAATTGATCAAGAAGGAGTTGAGACTCAAAGAGGAGTTGTGAAAGAAGAGCTAAAGCAAAGAAATGAGAATACACCTTATGGTTCTATTTTAAACGAAACTTTTGCTCATGCTTTTGTGGAACATCCTTATCGTTGGACACCCGGAGGATCACCTGAGTATATTAATAAGGCTGAGCTTTCTGAGTTTATGGAGTTTTATAAGACGTTTTATGTTCCCAATAACGCAACACTTTCTATTGCAGGAGATATAAATATTGCTGATGCCAAAAAAATGATTCAAGATTATTTTGGTCCTATTCCTAAAGGAACCAAAGCTATTCCAAGGCCAACTGTTGTTGAACCTAAAAAAACAGCAGAAGTGAGAGATACGATTTACGATAACATTCAACTTCCTGCGGTTGTTATGGGATACCATATGCCAGAACAAGGATCTGAAGATTATTATGCAATGAGCATGTTATCGCAATTGCTTTCTCAAGGTGAAAGTTCAAGATTTCAAAAGGTGATTAAAGATGAAAAGCAAAAAGCAGTGTTTGTTGGCGCTTTTCCATTACCAACTGAAGATCCGGGGCTTGCATTAATGTTTGGAATAACAAACATGGGTGTAGCTCCAATGGAGTTAGAAGAAGCAATGGATATCGAAACAAATAGAGTAAAAGAGGAGCCAATTTCAGATCAAGATTTCCAAAAATTGAAAAATCAAGTAGAAAATGATTTTATCAGCGGAAACTCTAGTGTTCAAGGCTTGGCTGAAAACTTAGCAAATTATCATGTTTATTTTGGAGATGCAGATTTAGTAAATACTGAGATAAAGAGATATATGAAAGTGACAAAGGAAGATATTCGGAAAGTTGCAAAAAAATACTTGACGGACGAGAATAGGGTAGTGCTTTATTATTTACCAAAAGCGCAACAAGCAAATTAATTGAATTGATAAGATAGAATTAGAAAAGATGAATAAGAAAATTTATATAAACTTAGTATTGATTTTGTTGTGTGGTTCTTTAATTGCACAAGTAGACAGAAGTAAAATGCCTGAACCAGGCCCAGCTCCAAAAATTGACCTAGGAGAAACACAATCATTTACACTTGACAATGGCCTAAAAGTATTCGTTGTTGAGAACCATAAACTACCGAAAGTAAGTTTTGCGCTGCAATTTGATGTAGATCCTCTTTTAGAAGGAGACAAAACAGGAGCAGCCGATATGGCAGGAGATATGATGTCGAAAGGAACAACAAATAGAACGAAGGATGAACTCAATTTTTCTGTTGATTTTATCGGAGCTTCTTTTTCAACTTCATCAAGTTTTGTATTTGGTTCTTCTCTTAAGAAGCATACCGTGAAATTATTGGAGATTATGTCAGATGCTGTTAAAAATTCAGATTTCAAATCAGAAGAATTAGAGAAATTAAGAACTCAATATATCTCAGGTAAGCAAACAGAAAAGGATGACCCTGATGCTATTGCTGGAAACATAAGAAGAGTGTTACTTTATGGAAAGAATCACCCTTACGGGGAATTAACAACAGAAGAAACGCTAAAGAATATAACGTTAAAGGATGTTAAGGCTTACTATTCCACTTATATTAAACCTAACGTAGCTTATTTAGCAGTGGTAGGTGATATTGATGTAAAAGAAGCAAAAACCTTAGTTGAAAAATATTTTGGTGATTGGGAAAAGGGTGAAGTTCCGACTCATATCTATGAAATGCCAGCCGCACCAAAAACCATGCAAGTTGTTATGGTGAACAAACCTGGAGCAGTGCAATCTGTGATAGCTACATTTAATACAATAGATTTAAAACCAGGTAGCGAAAATGCGATTAAATCAGCTATAACAAATGGTGTATTAGGAGGAGGGTTCACGTCAAAGTTGAACCTGAATTTAAGAGAGGCTCATTCTTATACTTATGGAGCTAGATCTAGCATTTCTTCTGATGAGTTGATCGGAAACTTTAATGCTTCAGCTAAGGTTAGAAATGAAGTTACTGACAGTGCTTTAGTTGAAATGATGAAAGAGATCATGAACATGAGAAATGGAAATGTTACTGCTGATGAGTTGGAAACTATTAAAAATTATAGAACTGGAACCTTTGCAATTGGCTTAGAAAATGCACAGACAAAGGCTCGTTATGCAATTAACATAGAAAAGTATGGCTTAGATAAGCAGTATTATGCAAACTATTTAAAAAACGTTGCTGCAGTTTCTTTAGAAGATGTAAATGCAATTTCGAAGAAATACATCAATCCGATGAACGGATACGTGTTAGTTGTAGGGAATCAGGAAGAAGTTGCTGAAAAAGTGAAAAGCTTTAGCCCAAGTGGGAATATAATTTACTTAGATGTCGATGGAAATCCTGCAGCTGCAGAAAGCTTTAAGAAAGCTCCTGCAGGTATGACTGCAGAAAAGGTTATTTCAAAAAATATTGAGGCAATTGGCGGTATGAAAGCAATCTCTAAGGTAAAGTCAATGAAGATGGAAATGGGGTTTAGTACTCAAGGCATGGCATTTGGTATTACTGTTATCAGTGAAGCTCCAAATAAACAAGTAACGGAAGTTTTGATGAATGGTAACGTTATGGAGAAAACTATCTTTAATGGAAAAGAAGGCGTTTCTACTGGAATGAGAGGGAAGACAATTTTTGATGAAGAGAGAAATGCTCAAACTGCAGTAGAATCTTTTATGTTTCCAGAAATAGAATACTTGAAAGAGGCATACAAGGTAGAGTTATTAGGAGTAGGGAATAAGAATGATGAAGATGTTTACGCAGTGAAGATTATTAAACCAACATCAGATGTAATGACAAATTATTATTCTATTGCTACAGGTCTTTTGGTGATGTCAGAAGCAATTATAGAAGGGAGTTTAGCAGAAAGCCTATATTCGGATTATACTGAAGTGAAGAAAATAAAAGTTCCTTATACAATTTTGAGAGACATGGGACCTCAAAAAGTTGAAGTAAAAGTTAAGAAAGTGACTGTAAATACTAAGTTGGAAGCAGGTACTTTTGACTTGCCAAAATAGATAAAAGAGAATAAGCATTAAGCCCAATTAGCTAGAAATTCTTTCTAGCTAATTGGGCTTTTTTTATGTAAAAAGTCAAACTCAGATAACAAGTAAATGAGGGTTTTCCCTTATTGTTTTTCTATGTCAGCTTGCTTTTCTTTACGGTATTAATCAATTAAAAAGTATTAATTTTTTTAATCTTAAAATATTATGTAAACTTGAGATAATAGAGAATTAACAACTAATTATTTAAACAAAAGAATATGAAAACACAAGATTCACAGTTACCAGCAGATGTACTCCCAAAAGCAGATGCAATTCAATATGCCACCAATTGGCAAGCAGGACATTTAATAAAAGGATTTGTGGTACCCTTGAATGATTTTAAAAAGATCACAGAAGAACAAGGAGTAGAGAATGCACGAATTTATATGGGAATCCATGAGGGTGAAGAAAAATTGATGATGGTAGGGGTTAATAGTGCAGGAGAGGATATGATTGATTACGAAGGTGAACCAAAGCAGTATATCTATGACTTTACAACACCATGTCCTAAAATGTGTGATGAAAGTAGTCCGCTTTATATTACTGAGTCATAAAAGGGTTGCAATGGTCAATATATAAAATCGTAGCCTATATAGGAGTTCCGGTCCTTCTTGGTATTACAGTACTGTATGGAGTAAAATATAAGTCGCTTTCACGAGCACTAAAATTTTTCTTTGTTTATTTATTATGTATGCTAATAAGTGACTTGATAAGCAAGTATTTATATTTTGTTCATCAAAATAACTTGTCTGTTCTTCAGGTATTTAATTATGCAGAATGGATGTTTTTATCCATATTTTATATTTTGTTCTATGAAAAAGGAAAGCGCCGAAAGATTTGGGCGCTTTCTTTTTTTGTTTTTCTAACTCTTTTTATAGGGTCAGTTTTTCTTTATGAATTTTCTGAGTATAATGTAATTGGATATTTTGCTCTAAAGATTTTTATCATTTCCATGTCTATTAGAGAGATCTATCAGTATCAATTTGGAGAAAAGAATCATTACTATTTTATAAATATTGGTTTATTGCTTTCGGCAGCGGTAAACCTTGTGATTTTCACCTTTGGGAATAAACTATCGGACTTTTCGGTTGAAGTTCAGAAGGGCCTGTGGTTGTTTAATGCGACCGTTTTTATCATTACACTAATGTTATTTATGTATGAATTATTACTTGTTACAAAATGGAAGAAGAATCGGTTATTAACCTAATATTCATGGTTTCATTTGGGATGATAACTTTAGTTTTGATCCTTTTAATTATCATGTATTTCTCAAGAGAAAGAGTGTATAAAGAGAAAATGAAACATCAACAACTAATAGTTGACCACAAAAAAGACCTATTAGTTCATTCTTTTCAAGCACAAGAGAAGGAAAGGGATAGAGTAGCTGCTGAATTACATGATGGAATTGCTTCCAAGTTGAATATTATTCATGTTCAGTTGGCCAGTATTGAAAAAGACATTTCTCCATTGATAATGCACAGAGTTATAATAATAAAGGATGCTCTTCAAGAAAGTATTGAAGATGCTCGTAGAATTTCTCACGATTTATTTCCATTAGTATTGGAGAAATTTGGATTAATTACAGCACTAGAGGAATTAAGGGAGTTAAATCGATTGAATGGAATTCTAACAAAGATAAATACCAATTTAGATGATGAACATCTTGATATGGAAACATCCTCGCACCTTTATAGAATCGTTCAAGAACTAGTAAACAATGCGGTGAAGTATTCTGAATGCGATGAAATTGATATTTCAATAAAGAAAGAGAATAAAAAATATCTATTAACTTTCTCTGATAATGGTAAGGGGGTTTTAAATGATTTGAAATCAGAAGGAGGAATGGGTTTGAAAAGTATTCGGAGTAGAGTTACTGTTTTAGGAGGTGAATTAAGAATGATCCAAAAGAAGCCTGGAATACAATTTAAAATATTATTCAAATAATGACATGATTAAAATAAGCTTAGTTGACGATGAGATTTTATTTCTTAATGGAATTGAAAAGTTGCTCTCACAGCAAGAGAGATTTACAATCTGTAATAGTTATATAAGTGCAGAAGAACTTATTCATGATTGGGAGGTATTATCAGATAGACCGGATATTATTTTAGTGGACATGAAACTCCCGGGGATAAATGGAATTGAACTAACAAAGTACATCATAAATAAAGCTCCGAGTGTAAAAGTTATTGGCCTTAGCTCTCATTATACAAAGGTGCTAATATTTCAAATGTTAAAACTAGGAGCAGCTTCCTATCTCCCCAAAAATGTAGATGTGGAAAGATTAGTAAAAACAATTATTCATGTTTATGAAGAGGGCTTTTATTTTGATGAAATTGAATTAAAAGCGCTTCGGAACCCCAGTTCATCGAAGAAAAATGAATTAGGAGAGAACGGATTGACAGATAGAGAGCTGGAAGTTTTATTGTTAATTTGTCAGCAATTCACCACCCAAGAAATTGCAAAAAGATTATACATTTCAGTAAAAACAGTAGAAAGGCATCGAACGAATCTTTTTCACAAAACACAGTCAAAGAATGTTGTGGGCTTAGTATTGTATGCGTTAAAGTATCAGCTAGTAGAGAAAAATCTAATATAAATCAAGGTTTAGATAAAACGAAAAATGCCTGTGTAAAGCTTACACAGGCATTTTTTTAGTTAAAAAAATTTTACTCTTCCGTTTCCTTCTTATCATCGTCTTTTGCTTCAGGCAATTGTTTTGGATCGTCTGACTTTGCTTTTAACGCTTTTGTAGGCTTTACAATATCTATTTTGATATTCTCTTTCTTTTCATCCATTTTTATGCTGATCAAATCGCCTTCAAGTAATCTAGATTGAATAATCTCTTCTGCAAGTGGATCTTCAACATATTTTTGAATTGCTCGTGTTAAAGGTCTCGCACCATATTCAGGATCAAATCCTTTATCTGCAATAAAGCTTTTTGCAGGTTCCGAAATTTCAACAGTAAATCCCATTTCTTTAGTTCGGCTATACAAGCCTTCTAACTCAATGTCTATGATCAGGTGAATGTGCTCTTTCTTTAAATTATTGAAGATCATTATGTCGTCAATCCGATTTAAAAACTCTGGTGCGAAGGTCTTTTTTAAAGCGGATTGTATTACACCGCTTGCATAGCCTTCAGTGTTTGTTTTCTTAGCGGCAGTACTAAACCCAACACCTTGTCCAAAATCTTTTAGTTGTCTTGCTCCAATGTTTGAGGTCATGATAATGATCGTATTCTTAAAGCTAATTTTTCTACCCAAGCTATCCGTTACTTGGCCATCATCTAATACTTGTAGCAATAAATTGAAAACATCAGGATGTGCTTTTTCAATTTCATCTAGTAGAATAACAGAGTAGGGGCGTCTTCTAACTTTTTCGGTTAATTGTCCTCCTTCTTCATATCCAACGTATCCCGGAGGTGCTCCAATTAATCTACTAACCGCAAACTTTTCCATATACTCACTCATATCTATTCTTATGAGTGCTTCATTATTATCAAATAAATGTCGTGCAAGGACTTTTGCTAATTGTGTTTTCCCAACACCTGTTGGTCCTAAAAAGATAAATGAACCAATTGGCTTATTAGGGTCTTTTAAGCCTGCACGATTTCTCTGAATGGCTTTCACCACCTTTTTTATCGCTTCGTCTTGTCCAATTACTTTGTCCTGAATATCATCGTACATTTTCACGAGTTTTTTGCCCTCTTTTTGAGCTACTCGTTTCATAGGAATGCCTGTCATCATGGCAACTACTTCTGCAACGTCTTCTTCTGTAACAGTTTCGCGATGATTTTTTGTTTCTTCTTCCCAAGCAGTTTTAGCTCCATCTAACGCTTCTGTTAATTGTCGTTCAGAACCTCTAAGTCTAGCAGCTTCCTCGTATTTCTGGCTTCTCACAACCTTATTCTTTTCAATCTTAACCTCTTCGATTTGATTTTCGATATCGATAATGTTCTGTGGAACTTTTATGTTGGTAATGTGAACACGCGAGCCAGCCTCATCTAATGCATCAATTGCCTTGTCTGGTAAATGGCGGTCTGACATGTATCGATCTGTTAATAGAACACATGCTTTAATTGCTTCAGGTGTATAGTTTACATTATGATGCTCTTCATATCGTTCCTTAATGTTGTCCAATATTTGAATGGTTTGATCAGGAGTTGTTGGCTCTACCAATACTTTTTGAAACCTTCTTTCTAATGCACCATCTTTCTCAATATACTGACGATGCTCATCTAGAGTTGTTGCTCCAATGCATTGGATTTCGCCTCTAGCTAGTGCGGGCTTAAACATGTTAGAGGCATCTAGAGAGCCAGAGGCTCCACCTGCTCCAACGATGGTATGAATTTCATCGATGAATAGAATGATGTGTGGAGATTTTTCCAATTCATTCATGACAGCTTTCATACGTTCTTCAAATTGACCTCTGTATTTTGTTCCTGCAACAAGCGAAGCCAAATCTAGCGTAACAATTCGTTTATTAAAAAGTACACGTGAAACTTTCTTCTGAATAATTCTAAGTGCAAGGCCTTCTGCAATAGCAGATTTACCAACTCCAGGTTCACCAATCAATATTGGGTTGTTTTTCTTTCTTCTTGATAGAATTTGAGAAACCCTTTCAATTTCTGCTTCTCGTCCAACAATTGGGTCGAGCTTATCTTCTTCAGCCATTGTTGTTAAATCTCTACCAAAGTTGTCTAAAACTGGTGTTTTCGATTTTGAATCTCCACTTTTTGACGATTGAGAACCACTACTGCTGCTTCCTGAGCCTGAACCCATAAAACTGGAAGAGTCATCATCATCGTTCGTAGGGCTTCCAGGCAATTCATTACGAGTACTAGTGCTTGGCTTGTTAGATAAAATACTTTCTAGTTCATCCTTAACAGAATCGTAGAAAACGTTTTGATCTTCCAAGGCTTGTGTCGCAATATTGTTTGCATCTTTTAAAATAGATAATAACAAATGTTCTGTACCGATTAAATTCTGGTTAAAGAGTTTTGCTTCTAAGTAAGTTATTTTTAAAACACGTTCAGCTTGCTTAACTAACGGAATATTTGATAAATGATTGATAGAACTACTCCCAACTTTAGTTGAGCTTTCTATTTTCCGTCTTAATTCATTTAAATCAGCTCCAAGTGAATTTAAAATTTGAATGCCACTTCCTTGACCTTCTCTTATCATTCCTAATAGCAAGTGCTCTATGCCAATATAATCATGACCTAACCTCAATGCTTCCTCTCGACTGTAGGTAATAACGTCCTTTACTCTCTGTGAAAAATTAGATTCCATAAATTTGTCCTTTCTTTATATAGTAACGTTTTTTGGTAGGAATAAGTTGTAACTTAATTAAAAAAAGTATGGTAATTCCAACCAAATCAAAGATATTTAATATCACCATACAAAAGCCGATCCAAATCACTTTTATCAACAAAATTTTGTTAGTATTTCCTACGAAAAAATACCCTAAAGGCTAATATTAATAGGTATTTTAGTCATTATATTCATCTGAGTTTTTTGGGTGAATTTTTTTTTAAGAAAACTGTAATTATGGCAGAGGGCGAAAGAATCGTTAAGATAAATATTGAAGAAGAAATGAAATCGGCATACATTGATTATTCAATGTCCGTTATTGTTAGTCGTGCATTACCCGATGTAAGAGATGGGTTAAAACCTGTACACAGAAGAATCTTATATGGAATGCAGGATTTAGGTGTGTTGTCTTCTCGACCGCATAAGAAATCTGCTAGAATCGTTGGGGAAGTATTGGGTAAATATCACCCACATGGAGATACTGCCGTATATGACTCTATGGTTCGTATGGCTCAACCATGGTCTTTGAGGTATATGTTGGTTGATGGTCAAGGGAACTTTGGCTCTGTTGATGGAGATAGCCCTGCAGCGATGAGATATACTGAAGCTAGGCTTCGTAAGATTTCAGAAGATATGTTGATTGATATTGAGAAAGAAACGGTTGATTTTAGATTAAATTTTGATGATTCCCTTCAAGAGCCAACTGTTCTTCCAACTAGAATTCCTCAACTAATTGTGAATGGAGGATCTGGTATTGCAGTTGGTATGGCTACTAATATGGCTCCTCATAACTTAACAGAAGTTATTGATGGAATTACTGCATATATTGACAATAACGATATTGAGATATCTGAGTTGATGCAGCATATAAAGGCTCCTGATTTTCCAACAGGTGGAACTATTTATGGTTATGAAGGAGTGCGTTCTGCTTTTGAAACGGGTAGAGGACGTATTGTCATGAGAGCTAAATCGGAGATTGAAGTAAGCAGTAGTGGAAGAGAGCGGATAATTGTTACTGAAATCCCTTACCTTGTTAACAAATCAGATTTAATTAAAAAAACTGCAGATTTAGTTAACGACAAGAAGATTGAAGGAATTTCTGACATTAATGATGAGTCAGATAGAAATGGAATGAGAATCGTATATGATTTAAAGAGAGATGCGATTACCAATGTGGTAATGAACAATCTTTTTAAGTATACCAGCCTGCAAACAAGTTTTTCAGTAAACAATATTGCTCTTGTTAATGGAAGACCAGAGATGTTGAACTTGAAAGATATGATTCGACACTTCGTTGATTTCAGGCATGAAGTTGTTATTAAACGAACTGAATTTGAACTTAAGAAGGCAAAGGATAAGGCGCATGTCCTAGAAGGCTTAATCATTGCTTTAGATAATTTAGATGAAGTAATCAACTTGATCAGAAGCAGTAGAACTCCTGACGATGCGAGAAGTGGATTGATGACGAAGTTTGACTTATCAGAAATTCAAGCAAGAGCAATTCTTGACTTAAGACTTCAAAAGTTAACAGGATTAGAAAGAGACAAATTAAAAGATGAGCACGCTGAGTTGATGAAATTAATTACTCACTTAGAGTCTATTCTTAAAGATGAAGAGATGAGAATGGGGATCATTAAAACCGAAATGATCGAAGTGAGAGATAAGTATGGTGATGAAAGAAGATCAATAATAGAATACTCTGCAGAAGATTTCAGTATTGAAGATATGATACCTGATGAAGAAGTAGTTGTTACTATTTCTCATTTAGGATACATTAAGAGAACACAATTGTCTGAATACAGAAGACAAAATAGAGGAGGTACTGGGTCTAAGGGAAGTGCAACACGAGACGCTGACTTTTTAGAGCATTTATTTGTGGCAACAACACATAACTACTTATTAATCTTTACAGAGAAAGGGAAGTGTTATTGGATGAGAGTTTTTGAGGTGCCTGAGGGAACGAAAACATCTAAAGGGCGTGCAATTCAAAACTTGATCAGTATTGAACCAGACGATAATGTGAAAGCATACATTTGTGTAAAAGACTTGACAGATGAAGAATACATCAATAACAATTACATTGTAATGTGTTCTAAGAAAGGAGTTATTAAGAAGACAAGTTTAGAAG
>JAESST010000250.1 GCA_016763995.1 Flavobacteriales bacterium
CTCTTGGTTTTTGGTCTGTATATTTTATAAGAGAATCATTAAGAAGGTCATCAAAGTTCGTTGTGAATATGTTCATGAATTTTTTCTTGGCAATCATGTGAGCCAAAAGTAAATAGGCGCCAGCTGGCGCTCCTTTTTCTATTAAGTACTCAATGATTTGTTGCCTATCTCTTGGGTTTTCAGAAAACATTTCAAACCAAAATCCATATAATTCATCTTGGAATATGTTTTCAACTAATTGGCTCTTGTCTATTAGTTCTATAGTCTGAGTAAGATATTTGCAAAATATAGTTTTCTCAACTTTAATTTTAACCTTTTCTTTTAGTTGGGTTTCAATTTCTAAATACTTGGTTTGAAATTCATCAGAAATTTCAGAAAATTTTTCTTCGTCAATTTCAAAAGTGCTGATTTTGAAACTATTTCCATTAGGGTAGTGAGCTAAAAACCATAATTTTCGTAATAAATCAATTATTTCGCCACCAGTCGGAATTTGTGAACTTCTCGAACAGCCAGCACCAAGCAGAAGAGAACATTTAGGCAATGTCCGAACATCTGAATGACTCTCTTGAGCTTTATTAATCAGAAAGTCTAAGCTCTTTTTCTTATTCTCTTTTAAGTTCATTATTTAATTAAGTACAACATCCAAATAAGCTGAAAGGTAACTTTATTTGCCTTTTGTCCTTATTCGAATATATTTTTATAAAAGTACAGTATCTAATGGATTTTTAATATCAATTTGATGATTTAAAGCCACATGCGTATAAATTTCTGTGGTTTTAATACTGTTGTGTCCCAATATGCTTTGTATCTTTCTAAGATTAGTTCCTGATTCTAATAAATGGGTAGCAAAGCTATGCCGTAGCATATGTGGAGTTACTCTTTGACTAATCTTAGCATATTTGGCCCCATTATTTATGATTTTTAAAATGCTTGAAGGGCTGTATTTTCCGCCTTTTTGTCCTTCAAATAAATACATTTTGGGTCTGTATTCTTTAAAGTATAATCTCAAGTAAGGCAGTAAGTATTGACTTAGGCTGGTGTATCGATCTTTTCTGCCTTTTGAGTTCTTAATTCTAATGGTCATTCGTTCACTATCAATGTCGCTAAGCTTTAATTCGAGTATTTCAGACCTTCTTAATCCAGCAGAATAGAGTAACCCAATAATGCATTTATGTTTTAAATTTTTGGTGTGTGTAATCATTCTAAAAGCGGCTTGCTTGCTAATTACTTTGGGTAATTGTTCCTTTGCCGGAGGCCTTTCTATATCGTAAAAACGATTTGGCATACCAAGAACTATTTCATAATAAAACTTTATTGCATTGATCATTTGACCTAGATATGAATCCGATTTCTTTTGAAGAATAAGCTGCTTCATATAAAGTTTAATATCCAGTTCATTTAAATCGTTCAATTCCTTGTTGTTATAATAGTCAACAAATCGTTGAAACATGCTGCAATATACTTTTACCGTATTCTCAGCATATCTTTTTAAAAGTAATTTATCAATATAGCTTTTAGGAACTCTTCGAGAGCTTGACTCAATGGTAGATGCAGAAACATGCTCATTGTTATTCGGTAAAGGTCTGTTTATGAAAAAATAATGGCAATCTACCCAAGCAATCCCTTTAAATGTGCTGAATATGAGGTTTAAATTCGTTTTTTGGTTCAATACATAAGCCATATTGTATTTCGAACTCCACTTTATATTGGGCAAAGTTTTTATCATTGCATTCAGCACCTTATTTGGATAAAATTGCAAACCAATCATTTTTTCACCCTTAATCATGAGGTGTTTCAAACTTATTTTATGAATAGAAGGAGAGCCCATTATACATAGTTAATAGGAATAGAGGACATAAGGAGTATATTATGCGTATAGTATTCGCATAATATACTTTTTTATTCATTTTTGTTTAATGGAATTAAGATCATGTCCAATTTGTCAAGTAACAATAAAAGGGAGACCTGATAAAAAGTATTGTTCAATTACCTGCAAATCTGCAGCTCAGTATGAGGAACGAAAAGAGAAAGAGCAGTTTTATTTTAAAGTAGATCAGCAATTGAAGACTAACCGTAGAATCTTAAAAAAATATAATCGAACAGGTAAAACTACTTTGCGAAGGGAGGTTCTTTATGAAGAAGGATTTAATCCAAGTTTTTTTACACATTATTGGAAAAATAATAAAGGAGATGTATATCTATTTTGTTACGACTATGGTACCTTAAAGCTTAAAGAAGGGCTAAAAGAAAAATACCTAATTGTAGAATGGCAGACCTATATGAGCAAAAATAAAGCAATGTAGAGGATAAAATCTATCTACTGAAACAACTATCAAACCTTTTATAGCTTTACTTTTGCCCACTGTATGAAAATTGATGTCCTCAAAGACCGCTATCAGGCTGATAAGCGGGTAATGGCTATTGCTGATAAATTCAGAAATAGCCCACTTTCTCACGTCCAATTGTTGGGAAGCGCTGGGAGTTTAAACGCCTTTGTGGCCTATGGAATTTCCAAGAATTTACCCATACATCAATTCTTTGTGTTGCCGGATAAAGAAGAGGCCGCTTACTTTTTGAACGATTTAGAAGCTTTGGTGGGCGAACGTGCTTTGTTCTATCCTTCCTCTTACCGCAGGGCTTATGAGGTAGAAAAAACCGACAATGCTAACATTCAATTGCGGGCCGAAGTCTTGAACAAGGTTAGTGCGAGGGAGCAGCAATATTTCATTGTTTCCTATCCGGAAGCTCTGAGTGAATTTGTGGTAACTGAAAAGAACCTGCAAAAGAATACCCTAGATATCAGCCTCAATGATTCTTTGGGCGTTGAGTTTTTAGTGGAAACACTGAATGAATACCAGTTTGAACGAGTTGATTTTGTAGGCGATCCTGGGCAGTTTTCTGTTAGAGGAGGAATCATTGATATTTACTCGTTTGCCAACGAGAATCCCTATCGAATTGAATTTTTTGGCGATGACATCGATTCTATTCGACTGTTTGATCCAGCGACTCAATTGTCGATTAAGAAGCTTTCGAAAATTGCCATATTGCCCAATGTGCAAGAACGAATGCTAGAAGAAGCACGCGTTTCCATTTTTGAATTTTTACCAGATAATACTTTGTTTTGGTTTAAAGATTTTAGTATTAGTAGAGACAGGGTAGGCCAACAGTATACCCAATCAAAAGAGCTTTTTGATAAGCTAGATTCTCCGCTGAGACATATGCCGCCAGAGGATCTGTTTATTTCCAAAGATCAATTCATCCATTCTGCTTTACGTTTGAATACAATTGAGTTTGGCCTACAAACTTATTTCAAACAAGACTTAAAGGTAGAATTTCGTGCTGCACCACAACCGGCCTTCAACAAGAATTTTGAACTGCTGAGTGCAAATCTGAACGATAATAGCGAAGCGGGAATCGACAATGTTATTGTGGCCAATAATGCCAAGCAGATTGAGCGGCTCTATTCTATTTTTGAAGACATTGGGAAAGAAATTAGTATGGAAACTATGCTTTTGTCGATGCACGAAGGCTTTGTAGACAATGATCAAAAACTGGCAGTTTACACGGATCACCAAATCTTTAATCGTTACCATCGCTTTCGTTTGAAAGAAGGCTTTAAGCGGAAAGACCAGGCGATTACCCTAAAGGAGATACACAACTTAACTCCTGGGGATTTTATCGTTCACATCGATCATGGAGTTGGGAAGTTTTCGGGCTTAGAAAAAATTACCACAGATGGAAAAACGCAAGAGACTATTCGCATCTTGTATAAAAATCAAGACATTCTCTACATATCCATTCATTCTCTTCACCGCATTTCAAAGTTTGTCAGCAAAGACGGAACACCACCTTCAGTTGATAAGCTAGGATCAGATGCTTGGAAAAAGCTGAAGCAGAAAACCAAGAAGAACGTCAAAATAATCGCTTATGACCTGATTAAGTTGTACGCCGAACGAAAAGAAAAAAAGGGATTTGCCTTTGCACCAGATACCTATATGCAGAATGAGTTAGAAGCCTCATTCTTGTATGAAGATACTCCAGATCAATACAAGTCGACAGTAGATGTAAAAGCCGACATGGAAGCAGAAACACCTATGGATCGATTGATTTGTGGAGACGTGGGGTTTGGTAAAACAGAAATTGCTATACGTGCAGCTTTTAAAGCAGTGGCCGATAGCAAGCAAGTCGCTATTTTGGTTCCCACTACCATTTTGGCTTGGCAACACTATCAAACCTTTAAAAGTCGATTAAAAGACTTTCCCGCCAAGGTAGATTATATCAATCGTTTTAAAACGAAGAAAGAACAAAAAGAAACTTTAGAGAAAGTAGCGAGCGGAGAAATTGACATTCTCATTGGAACGCATCGAATTGTTGGAAAGGATGTTAAGTTCAATGATTTGGGTTTGATGATTATTGATGAAGAGCAGAAGTTTGGAGTAAGCGTAAAAGACAAGCTCAAGTTGTTTAAAACCAACGTAGATACCTTAACGCTCACCGCAACACCTATTCCAAGAACATTACAATACTCTCTGATGAAAGCCAGAGATTTATCAGTAATTAATACACCACCACCGAATCGCCAGCCGATTTTGACGGAAATAAGAACCTTTAACGAAGAGTTGATTCGAGATGCAATTTCTTATGAAGTGAGCAGAGGCGGACAAGTCTTTTTTATTCACAATCGAGTTCAAAACATTCAAGAAATAGCCGGAATGATTCAGCGTTTAGTGCCAGATGCACGCGTATTGATTGGTCACGGTCAATTGAAAGGAGAGGATTTGGAAGAGCGAATGATGAGTTTTATCAACCACGAATACGATGTATTGGTAGCCACCACCATTATTGAAAGTGGTTTGGACATTCCAAATGCGAATACCATCCTTATTAATAATTCCAATAATTTCGGATTGAGTGATTTACACCAAATGCGAGGTAGAGTAGGGCGTTCCAATAAAAAGGCATTCTGTTATTTGATGGCTCCCCCCGTTCATAATTTAACGGAAGAAGCTAGAAAAAGACTAACGGCCATCGAACAATTTTCTGATTTAGGAAGTGGCTTTCAAATA
>JAESST010000251.1 GCA_016763995.1 Flavobacteriales bacterium
ATGAATCTTATGAAAATGCTTATGGAAAAATGAAATATGAGAGCGGAGTGCATCGAGTGCAGCGAATTCCGGTGACCGAAAGTCAGGGGCGGGTGCATACATCGGCGGCTTCGGTGGCGGTTTTACCTGAAGCTGATGAAGTGGATGTGAAAATTGATCCTTCAGATATTAAGAAAGATACTTACAGAGCATCTGGAGCAGGAGGGCAACACGTAAATAAGACTGAGTCTGCGGTTAGATTAACTCACCTTCCAACCAATACTGTTGTAGAATGTCAAGATGGGCGATCTCAGTTAAAAAACTACGAGAAAGCGATGAAAGTATTGAGGTCAAGAATCTACGAAGCTGAAGTTGAGAAACGAGAGAAGGCAATTGCGGCAGAAAGAAAATCTCAAGTTTCTTCAGGGGATCGTTCTGCTAAAATTAGAACATATAATTACCCACAAGGAAGAGTTACGGATCATAGAATTAACTTGACATTATACAATTTAGACGGTATTCTTAATGGGGATTTAAAAGCTGTAATAGAAGGTTTGAGAGTAGCTGCAAATGCAGAGAAGATGAAAGATGGTTTGAGGGATGAAAATGCAGTGGGCTAATGACTAAAGAAGAATTAATACAACAAATTAAGAAGAAGCAATCGTTTCTTTGCGTTGGATTGGATACAGATATCAATAAAATTCCCAAACATTTATTGCAATTAGAAAATCCCATTTTAGAATTCAATAAAAGAATAATTGATGCCACGAAAAATTATTGTGTGGCTTATAAACCCAATATTGCTTTTTACGAAAGTCTGGGTGCGAAAGGTTGGGAAATATTACAAGAGACATTGGCTTATATACCCAAAGATATTTTTACGATTGCTGATGCAAAAAGGGGAGATATTGGAAATACGGCCAATATGTATGCAAGGACTTTTTTCGAAACATATAATTTTGATGCAGTAACTATCGCTCCATATATGGGAGAAGATTCTGTGAAACCATTTTTGGAATTTAAGAATAAATGGGGGATTGTTTTAGGTTTGACTTCTAATCAGGGGGCATCCGATTTTCAATTTTCTGAATTGAAAGACGGTCAACGGCTCTATGAAAAAGTAATAAGAACAACAGCAAATTGGGGTTCTGAAGAGAACTTAATGTTTGTTGTTGGTGCTACTAAAGCTGAATCTTTGGTTACTATTCGCAAGCTTATTCCCAATCATTTTTTGTTGGTCCCAGGAGTAGGAGCCCAAGGAGGCAGTTTGGAAGAAGTATGTAAATATGGAATTACCAAAGATGTGAGCTTGTTAATTAATTCCTCAAGGGGAATTCTTTATGCCTCAAATGGAGTGGATTTTGAAACGTCGTCTTCAGAGGCTGCAAGAAAAATTCAGTCAGAAATGAAAACTATTCTAGAGAATTTATAAGGATTATGTTGAGGAGATTAATTTTCGTTCTTTTCATCTTTTGTATCTCTCCGCAGTTCTTTTCACAACAAAGCTTTTATCAAATAATAGAAGAAAAGGATACAACTGAGTATGCACTCAAATATTACGCTCTAGATTCACTGGAGAAAGGAGAGCTATTAGCTTATTTCGAAGATAATCCTATTCAGATAGCGATTCATAAAAAGTATTTTTTAGGGAAACAAAGTGGAGTTACAAGAACGTATTTTCCAAATGGAGCTATTTATGAGGTAATCGTTTATCAAAAAGGGAAGAAGGAAGGAGATTATAGTCGGTATAACTCATTAGGTGAGTTAGTGATTAAAGCCCAATATCGTGATGGAATAAAATGGGGCTTTTATATTGATAGGAAAGAAAGAATTCAAGGTCGTTACCGAAATGCAAAGAAGCATGGAAAGTGGGAATATAATGTTGGGAGTCCCGAATATGGGAAAAAGTTTTTTAGAGAAGGGAAGTTAGTAGAAAAACGACAAGTTTTTGCAGACTTGAAGTCTAAACTTTTTCAACCAAAACAAAAACCGAAGAGGGACGATGAAATTAAAGGACGAGAAGATTCTTTATTAATTCCTTTTGGAGGAGATACATCTTGGTATAGTCTAGACTACGTTGCTAGAGATTTGTTGCCACATCCTGCAATGAGAAAGGCTTATTTTTCAATTAATCCAAAAATATTGGCACATACAAAATACGTTTACAATGGCTATGTTAATGGGATGTACAAAATTTATTACCCGAATGGTAAACTTTATTTGTTTTCAAATTATACAGCAGGTTTTCTGGATGGGAAATGGAAGCAGTATGACGAAAATGGCACCTTAAGAATTAAAGGTAATTACTTAGATGGGTTAAAAGTTGGAAAATGGGAGTACAACCTTGGAACAGAAAAATACCATAAAGAGAAATATCGTTCAGGAGTATTGAAAGAGTAAATTCTTCTTTACCTTCGTTTGAATGAACGAAGAATTGTTGCATTACATCTGGAAATTTCAATTGTTCAATCATCAAGATTTGAAATTGACGAGTGGAGAATCTTTTCAAGTTATCCGTTCTGGAATTCATAATACTGACTCGGGTCCTGATTTTTTTAATGGTCAGGTTAAGATTGATTCAACAAAATGGGCCGGAAATATTGAAATTCACACGCTCTCTAGTCATTGGTTTCAGCACAAACATCAAGAAGATGAAACTTACGACCGAATTATCTTGCATGTAGTATGGGAAGATGATAAGCCTGTCTTACAAGCGAATGGCAATTTGGTTCCTACCATAGAGTTAAAGGGCTTGGTAAATAAGACAATTCTTGAAAAGTTCGAAGTATTGCATAAAACAAAAGCTTGGATTCCTTGTGAGAATTACATTCATACGATTGACCGATTGGTTAAAATTCAAGCCATAGATCGAAATTTGATCAGTAGACTAGAGCAGAAATCGTCAAGAATCGATCAAATTTTAAAACTTACAAAAAACGATTGGGAAGCAACACTTTATCAATTATTAGCAAAATCATTTGGCTTTAAAGTCAATTCAGTCCCTTTTGAATTATTGGCAGCTTCGATTGACTTTTCGAAAGTTCGAAAGCTTCAACAAAACGAGGAACAGCTTTCTTCTTTGTTTTTTGGTCAAGCAGGTTTCTTAGAGCAAGAATGGAAGGGAAGTTATCCTATTAGTTTACAGGAGCAGTATCAGTTTTTAAAGAATAAGTATCAACTGGAAGCGTTAAATGTTTCGATATGGAAATTTATGCGAATGAGACCCTCTAACTTTCCGTCCATTCGTATTGCACAATTTGTTGCGCTGTTTCATCAAAATAAAAATCTATTTCAAGCAGTATTGGAATCTGAGAAACTAACAGACTTAAAGAAATTATTCGAAGTGGAAGCAAATCATTACTGGAAGTCCCATTATCGCTTTGATGTTCCTGCTTCAAAAAACGCTATTAAGAAACTAGGCGAAGCATCAATCCATATTCTACTAATCAATTCTGTGATTCCTTTATTGTTTAATTATGGGAAGAGAATTGGAAATGAAGTATTAGTAGAAAGAGCAGTTCAGTTATTACAAGGCTTGCCTCCAGAGAGAAATGCAATTACAAAAAAGTGGAGAGAACTTGATGTCATTGCACAATCTGCATACGATTCACAGGCATTAATCGAACTTAAGAACAACCAATGTAGCAACAAAAAATGTTTAACTTGTGCCGTTGGTAGTTCAATTTTAAAAACAAGCAGAGAATGATTAATCGGATTCAATATTTCTTTGAACGCTATGCCTTCGGAGTTTGCGCTTGGTGGGGTAAAAAGTTAGGTTTACCTTCTAGTAATATTCGAAAATTTTTTATTTATTTTTCTTTCTTAACGCTTGGGTCTTCCTTTATTATCTATTTACCCATGGCGTTTGTCTTGGAGCATAAATACATGTTTAGATTTAGAAAACGCAAGACCATTTGGGATATATAACTGTTTATGATGTCCTATATTCAAAAATTTAAGAAGCTGTATTTGGCTTTCTTTATTATCCTATTAATATGCTTTACAGGAGTTATTGGGTTCAAGATAATTGAAGGATATAGTCTAGGAGATGCATTGTATATGACAATCATTACTGTTTCTACAGTGGGGTTTAGAGAGGTGAGTCCACTTAGTGACTCGGGCAAGTATTTTACAATCTTTTTAATCGTAATGAGTATCGGTACATTTGCTTACGCTATTGGTGTAATCTCATTCTACCTTATTGATGGAGAGTTTAGGAAACATTTATTAGAACTTAGAAAGGTGAAAAAAATACAAAACTTAAGTAGGCATACTATTGTGTGTGGGTTTGGACGAAATGGAAAACAAATCGTTCAAGAATTAGAAGAGGCCAACATTCCATATGTCTTGATAGAAAAAAAACCTGAAGTCATTAATGATGCGATTGCTCGCGATTGCAAGAATTATATCGAAGGAGAAGCGACAGATGATGAAATATTAATTGAAGCTGGAATTATGAGAGCTGAGGCTTTGATAACTACATTGCCTGATGATGCTGATAATGTGTTTGTGGTATTGACGGCAAGGGGGATGAATAAAAATCTCTTAATAATTAGCAGAGCCTCTAAGGATACATCCGATAAGAAGTTAAAAATGGCAGGAGCCAACAATGTTGTGATGCCGGATAAGGTAGGTGGAACTCATATGGCATCTTTAGTTATAAAGCCTGATGTTGTCGAATTTCTAAATATCCTTTCAGGACAAGATGATAATATTTCGTTAGAAGAAATCTCTTATGACAGCTTACCGATGGAATTCAAAAACAGAACCATAAAAGAACTTCATGTAAGGAAGCGCTCAGGAGCAAATATTGTAGGACTTAAAAATAAAGAGGGGCAATACATTTTAAATCCAACTCCTGATGAGTTGATTTGTGAGGGAACCAAAGTTTTTGTCTTAGGAATGAAAGAGCAGATAGAAAAATTATTAAAATGGGATTAGTCAATTAATTTCTAGCTTTAGAAGAGCAAATTATAATTATGGAAAAAAAGAGAATATTAGTGACTGGGTCAAATGGTTTACTAGGACAGAAGTTAATAAAGCAACTCAGGATTAATGAGAATTACGAACTAATTGCGACATCGAGAGGTGCAAATAGAATCTCCAATAAGAAAGGATACTTGTATGCTTCAATGGATATTACAAATAAAGAAGATATTTTTCGTGTTTTTGACGAGCATAAGCCTGATTTTGTGATCAATACTGCAGCAATGACAAATGTAGATGCTTGCGAGAGTAATAGAGAAGAATGCTGGTTGCTTAATGTTACAGCAGTGGAGTATTTAGTATCTGCTTCCGAAAAGCATGATTCACATTTTATTCATTTATCGACTGATTTTATTTTCGACGGAGAAAATGGGCCATATAAAGAAACAGATAAACCGAATCCTTTAAGTTATTATGGAGAATCTAAGCTTGCAGCAGAAAAAATAGTGCAAAATTCAACAACTTCTTGGGCGATTGCTCGAACCATAATTGTTTACGGTATTGTTGAAGATATGAGTCGATCGAACATTGTTCTCTGGGCAAAGAGTGCATTGGAAAAGAAAGAACGATTAACAATTGTAAACGATCAATTTCGTTCACCCACTTTGGCTGAAGATTTAGCGGATGGATGCATTTTAATTGCAGATAAGAAAGCGGAAGGAATCTATAATTTATCAGGGAAAGATGTAATGAGCATTGTAGAATTGGTTCGAAGGGTAGCAAGATATTATCAATTAGATGAAAGTTACATTGAAGAAATTTCATCTACCTCTTTAAATCAAGTCGCAAAACGACCAGCTAAAACTGGGTTTATATTAGATAAAGCAATTGCAGAACTCGGCTACGAACCTTATTCTTTCGAAGAAGGGATTGAAGAGTTGAATAAACAGTTAATCAATTCAAATTCTTAAGATCGATACCCGATCGCGATTACTGTTTTAGGGTTTAAGGCAAGCTGGCTTGTAGACGGGGAACTCGAATCCCCTGATCTTGTAGTTGCAGCTGTGCTTTGATTAGTGATGCTTGTTGTGACATCTTCACCACCCAATAATGCTAAAGCATAGCTTTCTATGTCGATTGAGATAGATTCGTTAAAATAATAGTTGCAACCAACAAATAAGGCTATATCAAATTTCGTAGAAGACACTTCATTTTTGTTAGTTACAATTCTGCTAATACCTCCGGAATTTCTAATATAAATTTCTGTTTTTGTATTGTTTAGGTTGGAAATATCTAGAACAGAATCTGCCCCATTAAAGTATGCTCCATTTCGATTGAATGTGTTTGTTCCATTCATACCCTATAAACCTGAGCTCGATTATTAGTTAGAAATTCAGATTTTCAGAAGTGGCAATATACAAGGCGTATTTTTAGAGATATAGCAGGCTATATTCTAAAGTTTCAACGCAGTAGGTTGTTATTTCTGTGAATGTATTTATAGTTCTGTAGTTCAACAGCATTCTTTTGATTAAAATTTACTTAGGATAGCTTGCTATTCTTTCATTAATTTTAATCAAATCTTACTATTTATCTAAGTTATGAATTCTTAAGAAGAGCCAAACTCAGGTTATAAAGAACTGACCGTTAAAATCACTTACTTCATTAGTCGTTCTAATGTGAGGGTCTACAGAGTAGTAGTGCTGACTTCATTAAAATCAAAAGTGCTGTTTAGTTTAATTCTAAATGCCCCATTCTCGCCTTTCCGTTTATAGATGATACCGGGAACCGTATTTTTTCTGTGAATGTTAACCGATCTAGAGAAAGTTCATTTTTTTAGAACTGGGGTTTTCTTGCCCGAGTATAGAAGAACAAAAAACGAAACAAAAAATAGGTAGAAAGAATTAAATTTTCATTAGAAATTTTTCTAAAAATAGTTAAAACCACCTAATCTCAAATAGGCTGATTTTTTTAATATAAATACTGCTTCATTCGTTATATTTGTTTTCTTACCAAAATCATATTGTTTATGTTTAAGAAAGTCCTGTTTTTATTACTTTCATTTTCGTCATTCAGCTTGTTCGCTACAGATTTTAAGGCTGAAATTAAATCAGTGAACCCAAGTGCGGATATAAATGATGGAGTTGCTTATGTGACTACTTTGGGGGGAGTTGCTCCTTTTACCTATAAATGGTCGGATCAAGGAACTGAGCTTTCTTCAAGTAGCTGTGAAGGATTAACAGAAGGTAGTTCTTTTTCAGTTTTGGTTACTGATGCAGAGGGGAATAAAATAAAATTAGAAGGTAATGTTAAAGCTGAATCAGTAGAAGAACTGATTAACTCTTTTTTCGTTCCGGTGGTAGATGGGATGGCTAGTTTGTTGTTCTCAGATCCTTTTTCGGCAATAGGAATTTATGATCCTACGGTATATGCTGATTTGAAAAACGTAAAAGCTCCTGGATGGTCTAATTCGGATATTGGAAAGATCGTTCTGAAGGAGTGGAAAATGGCAGATGGAGCTAAGGTAACAAAACGTGACTTCATTGCGGTAATCACCCAGAATAATTCTAATGACATTAATGTCTTTGCAAATTCAGATGGAATATTACAACATAATATTAAAGAAGGAAAAGTAATTTACGATGCAACTAACATTGACGATGTAATTGAAGTTGGGGCAGAAAATTTAGCTTCTATTCTCTATGCTTCTCCTCAAGCAGTATTACATCCAAATGGAGATATTCAAGAAAAGGGAATTCCATTCATTGTAGTTTGGTTGGTATTAGGAGCAATTTTCTTCACTTTAAAAATGAAACTTGTAAACATTAGAGGATTCAAACATGCAATTCAGTTAGTGTCAGGGAAATTTACTGACCCTAATGCAAAAGAAGTTGGAGAAGTTTCTCATTTTCAAGCCTTGACTACTGCATTATCAGCAACCGTCGGCCTAGGAAATATAGCAGGTGTTGCCGTAGCTATAACGCTTGGAGGGCCTGGAGCAACATTTTGGATGATCGCAGCAGGTTTGATAGGCATGTCTAGTAAGTTTGTGGAATGCACCCTTGGCGTGAAGTATCGCAAGGTTAATGAAAAAGGAGAAGTTTCGGGAGGGCCGATGTATTACCTAAGTGAAGGCTTGAAAAAGAAAAATTTAGGAGGTTTAGGTAAAGTTTTAGCTGTGCTTTTTGCTATCTTATGTATTGGAGGTTCTTTTGGTGGAGGAAATATGTTTCAAGCGAATCAAGCTTTTGCTCAATTATCAGGTACTTTTCCATCTCTTCAAGGAAGTGGTTTCTGGTTTGGAATTGTTTTAGCTTTATTGGTGGGAGTTGTGATTATTGGTGGAATCAAGAGTATAGCTAAGGTAACTGATAAGATAGTTCCTTTCATGGCCATATTGTATGTTGCATTCTCATTAGTGATTATAGGAATGAATTTTGAAAATATTGGAACTGTTTTAGCCGAGATTTTCAATGGTGCGTTCAATGCTCCAGCTATTAAAGGAGGAGTTATTGGCGTGTTGATTGTTGGATTCCAAAGAGCAGCATTTTCAAATGAAGCAGGAGTAGGATCTGCCTCAATTGCGCATTCAGCATCAAAAACAAATGAGCCAGTAAGTGAAGGTATTGTCGCTTTATTGGAACCTTTTGTTGATACTGTTGTTGTTTGTACCATGACTGCTTTGGTATTGGTCTTTACTGGATTTGCAGATGGGTCCTCATCTCTTGAAGGTTCAGAGTTAACCTCTGCAGCATTTGGAAGTGTATTTCCATGGTTCTCAATAGTGTTGGTTGTAGCCATCTTCTTGTTTGCGTTTTCTACTATGATCTCATGGTCCTATTATGGATTAAAAGCATGGACCTATCTTTTGGGAGATGGAAAAGCAGCAAATTATTCTTATAAAATTATTTTTTGTGGCTTTATCATAGTTGGTTCTTCTGTTGGCTTAGGTGCTGTCTTAGATTTTTCAGATTTAATGATTTTGGGAATGGCACTTCCAAATATTATTGGGCTGATAATCATGTCTAAAGAAGTAAAAGAAGACATGATTTCTTATTTTGAAAGAGTGAAAAGTGGAGCAATCAAGAAATTTAAATAAGATGAAATCTGTATTTATTTACTCCTGTATTATGCTCTTTGCTTTGAGCTCATGCACAGAAAAAACAAAAGTAAACCTTGTAAGCGGAACTCTTTTTCAGGACTGCGAAAGTAGACTTGGGAGTTTTGAGATTGCATTAAAGGCAAACGAAGGGGGAAGTTTCAATAATCAACTCATCCTTGGGAGTGCAATTGCAGATGTTAATGGCGCTTTTAATTTTACCTATGAGTTAGAAGAAGATGATGATGGAACCGGGGATTTAATTTTAGTTAAATCTACTGGATTTGAGACTTTGATAGAAGGGATTGCTCTAAATGAGAATTTTAACGCTACTTTATACCGTAATAACATATCAACTATAGCGCTTAGTTTGAGTGGAACTAAAGTATATACAATCAATGATACTTTATATTATGGGGTGGCAGGCAATACGGAAGATTATCTTAAAATTCAACCAATTATTGGAGTATTAGACACATTACAAAGTAATGCAGTGACAGGAAATCAGAGTGAAAAGTCAGTACAGCTTTATTATGGTGTTGGGAAAGTTGATTTTGAAAAAGCAAAAACAGATACAAGTTTTAATAATTTGAAGTTAAATCTAATAGGTTGCGAAAATATTGGGCTAGCCGATATTGAAATAAACTAAAATGTTTCATCGATTTAAGGATTATTTTCAGTTCAGTAAAGCTGAACGTGTGGGAGTTATTTCTTTGGTCATCATGATTTTTTTACTCATTGTCATAAAGCAATCGCTAATCTATTATAGTCCTGCATTTTCTTCTGAAATACAGACTTTTGATAGTCTCTCGGCGCAACTAAATCGATTAAAGCAGATTGAGATAGAAGATAAAATAAGAAGAGACAAAGCAGAGCTAGCAAAAATTGAAAATTTTAATCCTAATACATTCGAAATATCTGATTGGCAAGAGTTAGGCCTGAGTGAAAGACAAGCTCAGGTTATCAAAAACTATCAAGCAAAGGCGGGAGATTTTCAATCAAAACGAGATGTTAAAAAGATGTTTGTGATCAGTGATGCTCTATATGCTGAAATTTCTTCTCATATATTGCTTCCCGATACAGTTCCTAAAAAAGAGACGAAAAAGCATTATGTAAAAAAATGGGAGACTAAACCACGTGTTTATCCTAAGATAAAAATAAATTCAGCAGATACTGCTGAATTTAAAAAGTTGAATGGGATTGGAAAAGCTTTAGCAACGAGAATTGTAAATTATAGAAATGAGTTAGGAGGTTTTCGTAGCAAAGAACAGTTAAAAGAAATCTGGGGAATCCCTGAAGAAACATTGCTTCGGCTTGACACGCAATTAATATTGGATGTGATCAATATAGAACGTATAAACGTTAATGAGTCATCTATAGAGGAGTTAAAGGCACATCCATATATTCGTTGGAAAGTAGCAAACTCAATTGTAAAATATAGGAAGCAGCATGGTTCTTATTTACAATTAGAAGACCTAAAGGAATCGGTTTTAATAACAGATTCTATCTACGATAGAATTATACCCTATTTAGAACTATAATTGGACTTAGTATCGGCTCTTTTTTCGTTTTTTTGCATTCTGAAATAAATGAATTATTAAATTGTAATATTCTCGAATGATACAAGATAAAATTAAGGCAGCAATTAGAGATGTTAAAGATTTTCCAAAAGAAGGAATTATATTTAAAGACATCACTCCAATACTTGAAGACCCTGAGTTAACAAAAGAAATTACACACGTTTTTGCAGACGAGGCAAGGAAGTTAGATGTCGACGCAATCATGGGCGTTGAGAGCCGTGGGTTCTTTTGGGGAATGTTAATTGCTCAGGAATTAAATGTCCCTTTTATTCCAGTACGTAAGAAAGGGAAACTTCCATACAAGACTGTGAGTTATAAGTATGATTTAGAGTATGGATCAGCAGAAATAGAAGTTCATGAGGATGTTATTAAAAAAGGCTCTAATATTTTGATTCACGATGACCTTTTAGCAACAGGAGGAACTGCAGCAGCGGCAGCAGAAATAGCAATAGCTCAAGGTGCAAATGTATCGGGGTTTTCATTCTTGGTGAACTTAGAGTTTTTGAATGGAGCAGAACGATTAAAGAAATATAGTAACAATATTAAAGGATTAGTAAACTACTAAATATGGATTTCAATTACACAGAAAATCAGCAAATGATTGCTCAGATGGCAAAAGATTTTGCAGAAAAGTACATTAGGCCTGACCTTATGAAATGGGATGAATCACAAGAATTTCCAGTTCACATATTCAAGCAATTAGGTGAGTTAGGTATGATGAGGGTATTGGTTCCTACTGAATATGGAGGGTCAGGGTTTGGGTACCATGAATACATTACTGTTATTACAGAAATATCAAAAGTTTGTGGATCAATTGGTTTATCGGTAGCTGCACATAACTCTTTGTGTACTGGACATATTTTAGCTTTTGGGAATGAAGAACAAAAGAAGAAATATCTACCGAAATTGGCTACAGCCGAGTACATCGGGGCTTGGGGTTTAACAGAGCATAATACAGGGTCTGATGCAGGAGGAATGAATACAATCGCAGTTGAAGATGGAGATCATTATGTATTGAATGGATCTAAAAACTTTATCACTCATGCAATCTCTGGTGATGTTGCTGTGGTTATTGTAAGAACTGGGGAAAAAGGAGATTCTCATGGAATGACCGCTTTTGTTGTTGAAAAAGGAACTCCAGGCTTTACTTCAGGGAAGAAAGAAGATAAATTAGGAATGAGAGCGTCTGAAACGGCTGAATTGATATTTTCTGATTGCAGAGTTTCAAAAGAAAATATTTTAGGAAAAGTAGGGGATGGATTTCCCCAAGCGATGAAAGTATTGGATGGAGGGCGAATTTCTATCGCTGCTCTATCTTTAGGTATTGCAAAAGGAGCTTATGAGGCAGCTAAGAAGTATGCAAAAGAAAGAGTGCAGTTCGGTCAACCAATATCAAGCTTTCAAGCTATTGGCTTTAAATTAGCCGACATGGCAACAGATATCGAAGCATCTGAACTATTGACTCATCAGGCGGCAGATATGAAGAATAAAGGTCAGAAAATGACAAAAGAATCTGCTATTGCAAAATACAAAGCTTCAGAAGTTTGTGTTTCTGTAGCTAATGAAGGGGTTCAAATTTTTGGAGGATATGGGTATACAAAAGAATTTCCTGCAGAAAAATTTTATAGAGATTCTAAGCTTTGTACGATAGGTGAAGGAACTTCTGAAATTCAAAAATTAGTAATTTCAAGAGAAGTATTAAAAGATTGATAATAATTCAAGAAAAAGTTATACTTTTGTACTCCAATAAAAAATACGACACATGTTAATTGTACCGGTAAAAGAAGGTGAAAATATCGAAAGAGCTTTAAAAAAGTTTAAGAAGAAGTTTGAAAGAACAGGAACTGTAAAGCAATTAAGAGCTAGACAGCAATTCGATAAGCCATCTATCCTTAGAAGAGAAGAGATTAAGAAAGCTATCTATAAAGAAAAATTACAGAGAGAAGAAGAAGCTTAATTAAAGTTTTTTAACTCCAAAACATAGTACCACTTTGTTACTATTGCATAACTTGCAGTAGATTTCAAAGTGGTTTTTTTATGCCTATACCTAAGTTTTTAAATCATATTCAAAAGAATAAACGTTACTCAGTTCATACTGTAAAGGCGTATGAAAGTGATTTACTGCAGTTGGAGATTTACTTGCATTCTATTTATGAAGAAACTCCATTGGATGCTAATTCAAAAATGCTTCGATCCTGGGTCGTTAGTTTAATAGAAGAAGGGATACAATCAAAAACAATTAATCGGAAGATTTCGACATTAAAATCGTTTTACAACTATTTGTTGAGAGAAGGCCTTGTTAGGAATCTGCCAACTGTAAAACTAATTTCTCCCAAATTAGAAAAACCACTTCCCTCATATGTGAAGAAGAGTGAAATGGATAGTCTGCTGAATGAATTTCAGTTTGAAAATTCTTTTGCAGGGAGAAGAGACGCTTTGTTGATTGAGCTGCTTTATTCATGCGGAATTCGTCTTAGCGAGTTAATATCAATTAAAGAGTCTGATGTGGATTTTTACAATTCGACGCTAAAAGTGTTAGGGAAAAGAAACAAAGAAAGAATTGTCCCACTACATAAGTTGGTTTTAGGACAGATTAGGACATACCAAGAGGAGAAAATGGAATTATCTGATTTACCTCATTTGTTAATTACGGATTCACGAAAAAAAATGTACCCAAAATTTGTTTACCGTAAGGTTAATTACTACCTTAGACAGGTAACGACATCATCAAAAAAGAGTCCCCATGTGTTACGGCATACTTTCGCGACGCATATGTTAAATAATGGGGCAGATTTGAATACGATAAAAGAAATTCTTGGTCATGCCAACTTATCGGCAACTGAAGTGTATACGCATAATACTATAGAGAAATTAAAAAATATTTATAACCAAGCTCATCCTAGAGCATAAAAACTAAATAAGATGAATGTAAAATTGAACGTAAGGTCAGTCAACTTTGATGCAGACCAGAAGTTACTCGACTTCATACAAGAAAAAATTAATAAGTTAACACAGTTTTTTGATCAAATTATTGGAGCAGATGTTTACTTGAAAGTAGACAACAATCACGGGCTTGAAAATAAGGAGGTAGAAATACGATTATTTATACCTGGTCATGACTTATTTGCGAAGAAAGTATCCAAAAATTTCGAGGCTGCTACCGATGAAGTGACAGAAGCACTCCGAAGACAGGCAAAAAAGCGCAAGGAAAAGGCTAGAGGAATCTAGCTATAGCTTTAGAAATGGGGCTTTTTCAAACTATTTTAAAAGAGTTTGAAAAAAAGTTCAATTTTTATTCTGGGATATTATAATCTTTCATAAATTTGCAGACCCTTTTCAGAGCTAGTTTTCTAGCAAGGAAAAGGGTCGATTTTTTTGCCGATGTAGCTCAGTTGGCCAGAGCAGCTGATTTGTAATCAGCGGGTCGGGGGTTCGAATCCCTCCATCGGCTCAAAACAGTTCTTTAACATATTTAAAATTATTTTTGGGGGGATACTCAAGCGGCCAACGAGGACAGACTGTAAATCTGTTGGTTTATACCTTCGAAGGTTCGAATCCTTCTC
>JAESST010000252.1 GCA_016763995.1 Flavobacteriales bacterium
ATTAAAGTTTTTTAATTAAAAATAGAGTAGTTAAGAACTAATTATTTTAATCAGTTAAAGAAGCTGAATTGCTATTTGACTAGGAGGCTCAGTGTTTCTTGATAAGCGCATCGGGGCTATGTATTCTAAAATAAATTGCTAGATGTCTACAGTTTTCTAAACGTCATTTCATGAATAATTTGATAAATTAATCTTGTATCAGACAGTTCCATATGATAAGAAATAACAGCTAAAAAGTAGGGATAAAGAAACGGTGGCAACTTTGCTATTTATCATGGGAATGATTTTGCTTAAAAGCAGAAACTCTTACTAAGCAATGGTGTTAAGAGATTGTAAATTAATGTAAATTCGAATAAAGAGGCTTAAAGTTGGACTAGATTCCAATAGATTTGTAAGATGGGTTTAAAAGGAATGATCGGAATTATTTTGGGTAGTCTACTGGTAATTATGGGCTGCCGCCAAGAAGACGTTCAGGAGAAAGAAATCAAAGCTGCTATGCGAACGATTGGGCATGAAATTTTACAATTTTCTGGAGATAGTACTTCCCGAATTCTACCGATTAAAAAAGAAGGAAACCGGTATCAAATACTATTTGAATCGGACTTTAGGCTGAATCCTTTAATAGTGGTAGTTAAAGTGGATGAAGTTGTTCAAAAAACAAAACTTACAAAAGATTATTTTGTGGAAGTGGAAGACTGTGAAACAAGTGAAGTGGTGCATAGCTATGGAGTGGAAGGCATACTGAATCCTACAGAGATTGCCTGTACTTCTCGTAAATATTCAGAATCTTGTTACACCATTTTTATCACTATTTTAGATGCAAAGCAAGAGAAAAGTAAGTTCCCTATTCTCATGGTTCTCTTGTTACTAGTCGTTGCTTGTGTAGTATTCTTTTTTTGGAAGAAGAAGCAAATTACTTCTACTGATCTTAACATTATCCGCATTGGACGGTATCATTTCGATCAGAGAAACATGAAGCTCTTTATGGAAAAAATAGAGACTGAATTGACAAGTAAAGAGGCCGACCTACTCTCATTGTTGCATACTTCAGCCAATACAACCTTAGAAAGAGATCATATTTTAAACGTTGTGTGGGGAGATGAGGGAGATTATGTTGGGAGAACCTTAGATGTATTCATTTCTAAACTGCGGAAAAAGCTGGAAGCCGACCCAAATGTAAAAATTGTGAATGTTCGTGGGGTAGGGTATAAGCTAGTGCTAAATGAGACTGAATAAGCTATTCATAACATTGCTCATGAGAAAAAACAAAGTTCAACTAATTAGTTGAACCTTGTTATCATAAAATAGCCTGAATGTGAGCTGGTTTTCAAAAGGAAAACATTGATCACTTGGATTCTATGTGATATTATTTGATGATTAATTTTTTGGACAGCTGTTGATCTCTAGTTTGCACCTTAATGATATAAGTTCCCTTAGAGTAGCTAGATAGGTCTAGCTTTCTTGAATCTGAAGAGAAAGTATTGATTAATCTGCCATGTATATCAAATAGCTGAATAGCATCAATCGAAATATTATCTAAACCATCCAATTGTAAGAAATTACTAACGGGGTTAGGGTAAGCTTGTAGGGGAATATTTCCTCCTTTTACGTCGTAAATAGAGGTGAGGATAGTCGTTTTCATTACCAGTCCACTATCTCCTGCAACGTAGGCAATTCCGTTTCCAAATAGTTTTGCTGCATTTAAAGCTTGAGAGGAAGGGTAAAACTCCCATCCAATTAGGGTTCTTAGCACAATAGAACCATAACCTCCGGTGCTTGTTGAAGCTGCTATTCCTACTCCATTGGGTAAAAAGCTAAAGTCATTGATTTTAGGGTAAACAAATGTGTTTGGAAAACTTGGATCTACTGTAAAAGTTTTTCCTGAATCAGTAGATATATATAGGTTATTAAGATCTCTGTTGGTAGAAGCATACCATTTGTTGTTACCCGCATAGGCTACTGCAGAAACTCCAGTACTATCGAGGTAGATAGAATCAGGGATTGGGGATGAAAATGCACCTCCGTACCTTAATAAATAACCATTGTCATGTCCGAAAATGGAAGAGAAACTATCTACATCTACGGTTGTAAAGCTTCCTGACTTATTAGAAATAGAGGTGTTTGCGTAACTGATTGAGAATGGGCCATCGTAAAAGTTGTGATAAACTGCATCTCCATTACAATCTTGACCATAGGTAAATAAGTTAATGTATCCGTTTCCTCCATTGGAAGGTAATATGGAAAACCCATCTATTGTGCAAAACTGATTAGAATCAAGATAAGAAAATACGGAGTAAGAAGCCCCTTCATCACGTGTTAAAACACCATGATAAGCTTTTTCCCACGTTAAGCATAAAGCTGAATCAGTATTGCTAAAACTGAAACCCTCGTGAAGATCAATGCCAATAATATTTCCATTGTTATTGGGCTTTTCACCAATGCTAGGAGGAGTTAAATTAATCCATGTCATTCCTCCATCGATTGTTTTTTTGAATAAATAGTTTTCTCCAACAATATAACCTACATCAGGACTCTGGAAGTAAATGTCATTGATCTTCTCGGTTGTACCTGTATTTAGAGTTACCCAATTTAGATTGCTTTGAGCAAAGGTATAAGTCGTGATAAAGAAAAGGCCGATTAGTAATAGTATTGTCTTCATGATAATTATTTTAAGCAAATGTCACATTTCGAAGAAGAAAGTGCATGGTACATTTTTACCCTTTACAGGTATTTTTTCCCGTCTTCTCTAAAATTACCTGGAGAGAAACCTGTTTTTCTCTTGAAAAACTTTGCAAAATGGGAAGCGTCTGAATAACTTAGAAAGAAAGCAATCTCTTGGAAAGAGTAGTTTGTATACAGTACTAATCGTTTCGCTTCTAAAATAATCCTATTATAAATTAGCTCTTTAGGACTAACTCCAAGCTCTTTCTTTGTAGCTGAAGACAATTGTTTTTCGCTGCTGTTTAGCATCGCTGCGTATTCAGATACATTATGAATTTCTAAGTATTGCTCTTCAATTAACTGTTTAAAGCGGAAAGACAAACTATCGTTTGAAAGCAGGTGTTGTTTCTTCTCATCTTTAAAATAACGTTTGCAATGAATTAGAAAAGTATTAAGGTAAGCTTGAGTTAAATCATTCGCTAAAGTGTCTTCTGAATTTTGCTCTGTTTGGATACTTCCTACTAAATTAATTAGGATCCCGAATTTTACTTTACCTAAATTCAGGATGGGTTCTTTTGAATTGTTGTTTAAAAAAGGGAATTGCTGTAGCTTTTGTTGATTCGAAGAATAAAAATCTCTTGAGAATAGCATAACAAAGCCTTTGGAATCTTCCTTTCTAACTACATTGTGCACCTGTCCTGGAGAAACAAAATGAATGCTTTAATCTTG
>JAESST010000253.1 GCA_016763995.1 Flavobacteriales bacterium
CACTTGCAAATGTTTACGGAGGATCGAAGAGTGAATTAACTCTCTTAAACTACTGACACACTGTGTACTATATTTAATGTGTGTGCCTTGAATGGTAAATATAAATAAGTTCTTTAAAAATATTGAATTTAATGCTACGACAAGCTCAGCAACCATCCATTGGGTGTAGTCCCTTATGTGTTGGGTCGTGCCTAGAAGCATTAGTAAGTCGCAAGCAAGGGTGACCTTAGAAGTGATTAAGCGAGACTACAAAAGTTTGAACCGACGAACAGGAATAGGATATGAGGTATAATAGTTTGGCTAAGTAAGCACAGTTCTGCTGAGCATTTGTCGAAGTATCATTGCAAAGCCCTAAGAATACCCCAAAAGCTATTATGTAAATTTTGCGGGCTTAGATGGAAGGATATTTACTTTACCAAGGGAGATCTCTGTAGCCACGAGTTGGTAGAGCAGAGAAGTCTCACAATAGGGAAGGACTGAACATTAACTTTTCAGAAATTGAATTGGGAGCATATTTTATGTTTAAAGACAGTAGTTTAGTAAAAATGTAGCCTTTTATGAAAGTATGAAATAGGGATGATTGGTGTAAAGAGCAATTGTTTTGATGGTTAACGAACCGCCGTATACAAGACCCGCTTGGTTTACCCTAAGCATTGGTCGAAGGGCACAGTGGTGACGTTTATGCTGAAGCTTCAGTGCAAGCATACAAGAGGTGCTTGCAGAGCTTGTCGAAGTATGAACTCCGGCTATTTTAGTCGGGGCCATCTACTCGATTGTAAAACGTTTTTTCTCTATTGTGTAATCAAATCATAATGAGTTATTTCACCTTCTGTCATCCAGTGAATAGAATCTGCAGAAGCCGCATTGATGGTAAAGTAATAGAAATCTTCTGCTTTTTTTGTGTAAAACCAACTGAAACATAATAATTAATATAAGGTAAATGATGCTTGTGCCCTACAGGAAAGTTAGTAGCCGTTTTTCCACGTCCAGCCCAAGAGTGAACTCCAATTTTAGTATTGCTTCCTTTAGTTCTTTGCATTCCAGCTAAAAATAAGTCCGTTCCTCCAGAAGCAATTAACCCATTGTCTAATAAATGAATATCATATTTGTTATCATAAATATATTTAGCTAATTCAAGATTTATTTTATCATTGATAGAACCATCACAATTTTTGATTTCAATACGTTTTATTTTTGGATTCTCATTTGCTATAAATTTGAACTTGTATAAAGCAGATGAATTAATTACGCCATCTAAAAGAATAGATTTTTTGTTTTTTGATACAGAAAATATTTCAACTTTTTCTAATTCTTTAATCTCTTTGGGTAAAAGAACATTACAGCTTATAAATAAAAATGTAGTGATACCTAAAGCAAAGGTTAAAATGTTTGTTTTGATCTTATAATTCATACAGATTAAATTAAATGTTTTTATTATCAATTAATGTTCAAAAAAAAACTTCAGTAACTATCAATTAAGATAATTACTGAAGTATACGATTGTAATTTATTTTAAAACTATTCTTCCAAATTTCTTCTTCAGTGATAAAGAATAGTTAATGTCTGTTTTATATTAGAACTGCAAATGTATAATAAAATTCCGCTTTACAAATGTTTTACAACATCCGAATAAGGTGAAAGCTAACTTTATTTGTCTTTTGTCCTTATTCGAATATATTTTTATAAAAGTACAGTATCTAATGAGTATTTAATATCAATTTGATGATTTAAAGCCACATGCGTATAAATTTCTGTGGGTTTAATACTGTTGTGTCCCAATACTTTGTATCTTTCTAAGATCAGTTCCTGATTCTAATAAATGGCTAGCAAAGCTATGGCCTAGCATATGTGGAGTTTCCCGTTCGAGCGGACTTGTAGTCCTTGCTATAGTATAGTTAGGACTTGTTGAAATTTCTATTAAAAAAGAGTATTACTCCTGTTAGCATCTAGGGCTTGTTCAAAACGATAGGAGGGCTTGATATCATTTGTTTTGTAGAGCTTGTTTAAATGAGAATCGTTGTTAGAAATCGTAAGGTAGCGAAGATTCTCTGAGGCTCTAGTTTGGGGAGTTTTATTAGAATTAGTTCATCCAATACCTAGCCTTTTTCAATAGTTGTTAAAATGAAAAATTATCTTCCATTAGAACTATTATTTATTACTACAAAGTTAAAGGAGAGTAGAATTTCTTCTTTGTAATTTTTTTAAAATGCAATCAACTCATCCTTTTTTTTCAAGATACCACTGAATAAATTGCTTGATTCCTTGTTCAATAGAAACTTTAGGCTCGTATCTAATTAGAGATTTTGCTTTATTAATATCTGCATAAGTAATGTTCACATCGCCTTCTTGCATCTCTTGCTGAAGAATGTTGCTAGGCTTTTCCATCTCTTGGTAGATAAGCTCAATGAGGCCCTTTAATTGAATTGGCTTTTGATTTCCTAAATTGATGGTCTCAAAAACCGAATTGTTTTGATTTAAATAATCTATACTAGCCATAATGCCTTCTACCGTATCGCTTACAAAAGTATAATCTCTAGCAGTGCTGCCATCTCCATACATTTGAATGGGTTGATCATTGTAAATCAAGTCAACAAATTTATGAATTGCTAAGTCAGGTCGTTGTCTTGGGCCATAAACTGTAAATGACCTTGCATTTATTATATCTATACCATGTAAATGATGGTAAGCATGATTCATTAGTTCCGCCGATCTTTTTGTAAATGCATAAGGCGAAATAGGTTTGACATCCAGCTTGTTTTCAACGAAAGGATTACCATCTTCGTTATTTCCATATACAGAAGATGAGGAAGCAAAAAATAGCTTTTTACAGTCATGATCCAACATCCATTGTAAGATGTGCTGTGTTCCGCTAATGTTTACATCAATGTAATCTTTTGGATTTTTTATCGAAGGGCGAACACCAGCTTCTGCAGCTAAGTGGACTACTACATCTACCGTTTCAATAAGAGTTGAATTCAACTGTTTATTGTTTCGTATATCTACTTCATGAAAGCTAAAGTTTGGGTGGTTTATGAAACCGGATAGATTATCAGTTTTTACTTTTTTGTTGTAAAATTTCGAAAAATTATCAATTCCTATGACGTCGAAGCCTTTTTCTAGAAGCTGTTCAGCTAAATGTGAACCAATAAAGCCTGCACAACCTGTTAGTAATACTTTCATTGATATTTGAGATCTATTAAATAAACAGTACAGATAAGGAGTGAAATGCTAATGAAACAAAGAGTTAGAGCATGGCTTTAAAATACAAAGAGACCTCTATACTAGAGATCTCTTTGAGAACATTTCTATAAATGTTTAATTGACTTTTATAACTTCAACTCTTCTATTTTTAGGGTCAAGGTCTTTTGTTGTTCCTTGAGAACCACTTCCAACAGAAGATATTCTTGAACTAGCAATTTTATATTTTGAAATCAATGTGTTTTTAACCCAATTTGCTCTTCTTTTACTTAATGCTTGGTTATAAGCTACTGTTCCTGACTTATCAGTGTAACCAGCTAACACAATTTTTGCCGTTGGATATTTATTTAACTTAGAGGCAATTGCATTAATTTGTTTGTTTAAAGCTTCAGACTCTTGATTTTCATTCAAATTGAAATAGATGATATCATCTTTAAAATCGTTTACAGTTAACTTTGGAGCTACAGGAGCAGTAATTTTTTCTTTTACAACTTCCTTTATCTCTTCTACAGTAGGGGCCTTTTCAACAAGCTCTTTAGGCGTTTCTTTAACAACTTCTTTTATTTCTTCTGCCTTTTCCTTTACCTTGTTAACAGGAACTTCAACTACTTCAGAAGGAACTGGAGTTTTATCTTTATTTAAATGAGCATTTCCAGTTTTCTTTTTTCCAATCATATAATTAATAGAAACACCAATAAAACTATACTTGTCATTATCACTAGATGAGCCCACCCAAGAATCTAGATTATCTGCAGCAAGGTTGTAAATGTTAGCCTCTACACCAACTGCCCAATTGTCGGTAAATTTATACCTAGCAGCAGCGCCATAATTTAGTGTTCCTTCAGTAAAACTTTCACCTTTAGTAGGCATTACGCTTTCAGGAAACTTCACTGTTTCTCCTCCAGGAAATAGAATACTAGCTTCAGGCTCATATGCAGTAATTCCATAACCTCCTGACAAAAGAAAGGCAAATTTGTTATCAGCATCTTTTCTAATCAGGTTCACTAAGTTCAAATTTAAATTCAAACCTACTTGAGTTACATTTGATTCAAATGTGTAAACATTCTTATTCTTTGGCCTTTTTGTGGTACTTACTTCTTTTACTTTACCAAACATTCCTTTTACTCCAAGTTCAAGAAAGCCAAATAATTCTTTATGAACTCCTAAACCAAAACCTACTTGAGTTTGGTTGTCAAAGGGAAAAATGTTTTCGCTAGTTTCTTCAGTTAAATCACCAAAGTAGCCGTTGTATCCAATTGCACCTGTAAAAATTAAGCCTTCTTTGAAAGACTTCTTACCAAAAGAGTTGTCGGAAGCATCTTTTTGTGCGTTTGCTGCAAATGGTAAAGAGCATACTAGAAGGCTAAGTATAAATAACTTTGACTTTAATTTATTAAGAGGAGTATTCATGGAATATAGTTTATATTAGAGTTTAGGCTAACAGTCAGTAAGGAAGTAAAGATATTAAATCTAATTTTAATTTATTGTATTTTTTACCGCTAACTTTCTTTTTTTTGTTTTGATATACTGTTCTAACAGGAAGAGTAAATTTAAATTAATTCGACTGTTGGTTATTGATTGTTAGTTATTTATGTGTTGTTCCTGATCTTGTGTAGAGCTTGTTTCTTTATAAAGTAATTTAATAGCTTTTTACAAAAAGGGATTAAATTGGAATAGGAGTAAAATAGATTCGTTTATTAAAGAGTAGTGAAATGAATCATTAATAAAAAGTAATAATTTGGACCTTTCCTTATGGCTAGAACAAAATACATTTACATTCTATCTCAACGTTATTCTGGTTCAACCTTGCTGAGTTTTTTATTGGGAACCCATCCCGACATTGCAACCATAGGGGAAAGAAGAAAATTTTATACGCACTCCTTTGAGCAAAATCAAGAATACGATCAAACTTGTTCTTGTGGCAAGCTTTTTAAAGAATGTGAGCATTGGAATGCGATAAAACAACGTGTACTTGAGAAAGTAGACATCGATAAATACAAAACGAATCCAACGGAGTTCAAACTATTCGCTAATAAACACCTTCATAAGTTGGCATTTGAGTTGATGAAGTTTTGTGCTTTAAATCAACTTCCGAACCCTTTTACTGCTAAAATCAAGCGTTTGAATAAATTCAATCAAATATTAGTAGAAGAGATCATGAAATTGAGCGACGGGAAATTGTTTTTAGATTCCTCTAAAAGTTTGGATCAATGTTTCTTTTTATCGCAAATGAAAGAAATCGATTTGCATGTAGTATGGTTGACTAGAGATCCAAGAGCGCAGGTGAATTCTGCTATGAAATATAACAAGTGGTCAGTAGAAGAAGCATCGAACAGATGGAAGAGTGAAATGACTGAAAATGGGAAACTGTTGAAGAAAATGAAGGTAAATTATACCAAGTTAAACTATGAGCTTTTGTGTAGAAGGCCAGAAGCTGAGATGGGCCGTTTATTGGAATCTATAGGAATTGATACATCTTCTTTTTCTCTAAATTTTAGAGAAAAAACACAGCATATTATGGGGAATTTTAATATGCGACTTGGTTCTGAAACTAAAATTGAAGAA
>JAESST010000254.1 GCA_016763995.1 Flavobacteriales bacterium
AAAAAGCATGTTAGGTTCCGCAAACTGAACTCGACCATTTTCAAACAATTCATTCGCTACACAAATTAAATTGCTTGTGCTATTCTGTCGTTTAAATTCATAAATATCATTGTCTAAATCGTCTACATCAAGTCCTATCATGGTTAAGCCCGCCGCATTTCCAAGGGTAATCATTTCTGCATAAGTTACATTTGCATCAAACTGAACATAGATAGGCTCAAGGGGAGTCATATAAAGACCAGGTCGTCTGTTGTATTCATATTTTATAGAAACAAAACTGATGCTAGCATGATTTAACATGACTTGTTGCATCCTAGTCTCCAAGCTAGAACTTCTAGTTGAATTTGTTGTATTGCTAAAGCTTACTAAGTGTAATTCGTTCCGGTCATTATAGCCTACTTTTTTTACTCTAAATTCACGAAATCCCTCTTGTAATAAAATGTCTTGAATACTTTTTCGTTCTATTACAGAAACATCTTTTTCAATAACATAACTAAATTCTCTTTTGACGATAGGAATTCTGATCCCATCAAAATGGTAATAATCAAAACAAGCACTTATCGGTAATGGAGGTAGCCCTCCCGAAACTACAAGTTTCTTTTGTGCGCTTATTGGTATTAAAAGAGTACTTAAGGCAAGCCCTAAGAAGTAAAGTTTTAATTTTTTCATATTCTCCTCGCGTATTTGATTAAGTTAAATTTAACACGTTCAGGTAAAGTTAGTTTTATACAATAAATCAATCTATAAACAAATAGTATTCGGTAGCTTTCAGTTAGAATTTGGCACGTTTTGATGAGAATTTGGGGAACTGCCTTATATAATAGAAAAATAAAACAATAAAAACATCTGCTTTAAATGTTTCTATTATTTAGATATAACGTTCATAGAGTTAAAGCCTTTAAAGTGAATTACAAACTATCTTTTAGTTTCAATGAGTGAGGCTATTTTATTGTGTTCACTTTAAGAATTAAGTCGTTTCACCTATTCCTTCAGATGTACTGTCTTTTTCTTAATCATTCGATAAATATGTTTTCATCTGATCGAAGGAATGGTAGATATTCTAATAATAAAGTGATTCTGATATCAGCTTATATTTAAAGGAAGAATTTAATGCTAAAAGAATCTATTTATAATTTAATAATCTTAAACTCTGTTCTTCTGTTCTCTTCATGTTCTAATTCAGAGCATTCTACACCGTTCTTACATTTATTTTTCAAGCTTTCTTCACCATAACCTACTGCAATATTCTACCGTATGAAATACCGTTTTTCACCAAATATCGCATTGCTTCATTCGCTCGTTTTTTTGACAAAATTAAATTATACGAATCCTCTGACCTTGAATCGGTGTGCGAACTTATTTCAACCGAAAGAGTGTATTCATTCAATAAAAATGCAACTACCTTATCCAGTTCTCTAGCAGCATCTTCTCGTATTTCAAATTTATCAACATCAAAATAGATAGGGTTAAGATTTGCTGCTTTTCCAATCTCTACATTTAAATCTAGCTTTGTTAATTCAAGGTTTTTCAAATACTTGTTAAGCTGTACTTCTCCATATTTAGTTAATATTTCATTAAATTCAAAAGATCGAGATACATAGCCTTTCTTTTTTAGCTTAATGTCAGTAAATAGAACATTTCCTAGTTCTAATTTTTTCAATTTTCCCTTAAACCGTCCTCTAGAATCTGTTAATCCTTTATACAAGACTTCAGATGTCTTTCTATTGGAAATAACTACTTCTACTTTTGAAAGTGCATTCGACCCTCCTTTTTCAGTTATTGTTCCAATAAAAACAACAAGCCTATCTTTCTTTTTGATGACAGGCCTTTTGCGCTTACTTTCATTCTTAGTTTTTTCCCCTAGATCTGTTATTCCAATAATTCTAAACTCAGTTCGTCGGTTCATTCCATGTTCCTCATCCGTACATACTACTCCGTTAGAACATCTATTTACTAGCTGCCTTTCCCCATGCCCAACAGGTGTTAAGCGTTTTGCTGAAATTCCTTTTGAAACAATATAATCTAAGCTAGACTTAGACCTTCTATTGGACAATACAAGGTTATAAGCATCATTTGCACGAGAATCGGTATGTGAGCCTAGTTCTATTAACAAACCGGATTCTTCTTTTAAAATGCTAACGATTTTATCCAGTTCAACTTGGGCATCTGGTCGTATATTAAACTTATCTAAATCAAAATAAATAGGATTCAAATTTGCAGCAGCTCCTATTTCAACATCAACTTCGACTTTTGTTAATCGAATTCGTTTAAGGTATTCCTCAAGATCAACTTCTCCATACTCTGTTAATACCTCTTTAAATATAAATGACTTTGAAATATATCCTTCCTTTTTAAGGTACACTTCAAATAACAACAGGCTATCCAATTCATATCCTTTTACAGGGTCTCTAAATGTTCCATATGGACCCGTAATTTCAACATACCTTTTACTTCTATCCTTAATATCTTGTATGATTACCCTCACATTAGGTAATCTTATTTTTGTATTCTCTTCATAGATCGTCCCTATAAAGACAAAGGCATTCTCTTCTTCTTTAACCTTATCCTTTAGGGTCTTTTTCTCAACTGGAATAATCAGTTTCCTCACCAAGGAAGATAATCCGGTTAAACTTATATTATGCTTAATATCTCTGTATCCTAGATACTTAATATTCAGTTTAACTTTAGAGAATTTAGAGTAGTTTATCTTCTTATAAAAGATTCTTTCTTCATGGATCGAATCGTCTATAAGTACTACTTGACTCAATTCAATATCTATTAATGAGTCTTTAATTTTACCAATACGTCCATACGTTAATTTAAGGCTAAACAAAGAATCAGCAATCAAATTCAACTCATTCAAATTTATATTCAGAATGGAATCTTCTCCAATTGTATTCTGCAGGTAATTAAAAGGCTCTAAAACAGTATTATTTTTTGTAAAAAAAGAGATATCTGTTTTTGAATAAGAACTATTTACAAACAATAATGTAAACGTTAAGTAAAGAAAAAGATAGTGTAGTTTCTTTAGCAATGTAGAGAGTTTGTTTTTTTTCACTTTCCTTGTTTTATTGTGGTAAAAATAGCAATTAAGCTTAAACAGCAATAATTCTCTTTCTATAAGATCGCAGCGTTTCCATTAAGGTGCAAGCAGTTTATTATGTAGCTATTCAATAAATATGCCTTCATCAAGAAATTCTATCTAAAAGTATCTCACCCATATAATTATTTA
>JAESST010000255.1 GCA_016763995.1 Flavobacteriales bacterium
ATTGAAGTCTGAATACTATTAAGTTCCTTGGTTCGTTTTAATATTTGGTGCTGAGATAAATAATAAGGGTGCTGATCATAATTTGAAATCTCATCTTCTTCCGAAAACATTTCAAGCACCATCTTAAATTTATACCCATCCATCTGAGCAGATAATGTTTTTGAAATCCCTTCTAATTTTGCCAAAATATTTTCTTCAGCAGTTTTAATTTGAAGAAAGTAGGAATGAGTAATAAAATAGGCTGATAATAAAAAGAGGCCAATAAATACGGTAAAAAGTATCTTCCCTGTTGTGTTTTTAAACATATGTCAATTTTCTACTTTAGAATCGTAAAAATCATAGAAAAAGTACGTTAGATAAAGATGTAGTTTCTTAATTAAGGAATTACGTCTTGACATGGACAGTCCCCTTAATCTAACCTTGATATTAGCAATTAGTTAGCTCGACTCCTATACTCTTTATTTTAGCCAATAAAACAATCGAACCATAACCGAACGCTTTTTGGGACCGTTATATAGGGCCAAATTGGCTTTCTTTCTAAGTTATCAAACTGCTAAGATTATCACATACGAATATCTTACAGCTGCCAAAGCTAACACCTCAAGTGATTATGATTACATTGAAAATGTGACCTTATACTCAAAAAAATAGGCATTAATAGTTGAATTTTTTCTTCTATTTCTATCGTCATTAATCTAAGTCCTTTTCAATTAGAAACTATATGCCCTCTGTACTTAATGGAAGATCTGCGACCTTTTGTTAGTTTAACCTTCATTGGCAAATTCCCACTTCGAATTTTACTTAGGTTCGCGATTCATTTAATTATTATACCATGAAATCATTGTTAATCTTTTGCCTTGTGTGTATTTCTTCTTTAGTCCATGCTCAAAGCGAAATGTATGAAATATGCCCTATTAAAAACTCTGAAGAGATACCTAGTGCTATTCTATACCAACAGGATGGTATAGAAATTGACTTGAAAGATTATATTGGTGATAGAAAAGCGGTTTTAGTTTTTTATAGAGGTGGCTGGTGTCCATATTGCATGCGACATTTATCTGCTTTACAAGAAGCTAAAGACGAGATAGAAGCACTAGACTATGAAATTATTGCAATTACTCCCGACGACTTTATGAGATTAGATACTTCGATTAAAAAAGGCAAAGAAATAGATTATAAGCTCTTTTCTGATAAAGACATTAATGCAATTTCTGCTTTTGGAATTGGATGGAAAATAAACGATGAACTCTACGCCAAATACAAAGACAAGTACAACATGGATGTTGAATGGTGGTCAGGCTCTAAGCATCATGTGCTTCCTGTTCCTGCAGTATTTGTTGTCAGTGAGGGTAAAATCAATTACCAACATGTAGACCCTAAGTATTCCAAAAGACTCTCAACTAATGTTTTATTAAGTTTCCTGAAATCTTCAAATGATTAAGCTAACTTAATAAACCTAATCTTTCATTAAACTTTCCAGATCTTAAGTAGCTTTAGTCAAGCCTACTTTTCTGGAGATTCCTTTTACACGCTCTCCTATCTTAGTTTTATTCAAAACAAACCATTTTAGCAACCGAATAAGCCCATTCATAATCGCTGGCTTAAATTTCCTGAATAGGAAATAGCAGATCCATATGAATACATTCAAAGCCAAAAGCTTCCAGTCTACTTGCTCTATGTATTTCTGAACAGTCTTATCAATCATTACATAAATCTCATGGCCACTTTTAATGGAACATATTGCTAGTATTATCCGATCGGCAATGGTATGTATATGACCTAGTAAAGCAAATTGAGATTGTACGTATTCATTCACTTTCTTTTGATGAAGGAGCAATTGCTCATCCCACTTCTCCTTATTCTGATAAACTTCGTAGGGAGGAATCTTCATCATGATGTCTCCTGAAAAAGCGATTTTAGTCTCAAACTGAAGTAAATAGTTCTCTTCTGCGCTCAACTTTTGGTTCAATGCAGGTGTGATAATATTCCTTCGTTCACCTTTGAGTAGATGATGTAAATCCATCCAAGAAAACGATAGTTCTTTCCAGAAAGATATAACGCTATTCTGCTTTATCTTTTTCATCTTTTCCGCTCAATAGTGTCCCAATCGCGCTTCCAACAATTGTAGTTACTGTGTCTACCATTCTATACCAAAAGTTGATAGATGTTTTTAAGCCTTCGTTGTGTAGGTCCAGTACTGTTTTATCAGGATCCTTTGCAAAACGTTCTAATATTCTAGTTGTTACATCTCCATCTATTCCTACAATAGTTTGTAGCATTATCTCCTCTACCCCAATATCCCAAGCTTTCTTAATCATCATAATCTCTCTTAAATCAAGTTTGAGATCGTTTCCATCATTTAAAAGATCATTAATGTCACCCGCATCAATGTCATTGTTCCAACTCGCTGTTGAAAGGTCTGAATCGTTTATAACTCGTTGAGTCTTTCCAGAATCGTCTTTTATACTTTTAGCTTTTCTATTCTTTATGGATTCTATTAGTTCGTTTACATTCGTTTTTTGATCTGTTTTTTGATTCGCCAGATGCTCTTGCAAAACACTTGGATTTTTTGCAAGTCGAAAAAATATACCCAATATTCTGTGCGAATTATCTTGGACTCTCTCCAACATTTTTTTATCTCGCTTCACTGCATCAGGATCTTTCTGAAACGCAGTATTAGGCTGTTGATCAATCCACTCAATAGCAAATTTTGCTCGATTCTTTAATTCTTCGAATGAGCCTAAGCCACCGTACTCCCAGTTAACTTCGCCTCTAAAGCCGTCTCCCGAACCAAACACTTCATTACCACTAGGAACCAACTCTTTACCAATATCGATCAATGATATACTATAGGTGTGAGCAATCTCATAAAGTGTTCGACGATAACTATCGGGCATTTTTTGTCCCGTCATTTGAGATTTTATAATGGTGTTTACCTCAAGGTGCAACAGGTCTTCTGCTAATCGCTTAAAAAAAGAATCGGCCATAACAATATAGTATTAGATGACGCTTATAAAAGCTTCACCTTTATTAATTCGAAACAATAAAAGCTAATGTTACTGATTGGCTTGTTCACTTAATTTTAGAAGGCTCATTAAAGCCTTTACATTATCCTGCACCATTTCATATCCTTTTTCTTCTCTTTTTGCATGATAATCTAACAGAAATTTATAATTAGGATCATCTACAAATTTGCTATTAATAGCAGTAGTAGTATCTCCCAATAACATATTTATTTGAGTCTCTATCAAGGGCACCTTATCATAAGCTGTCTTTAAATCATTATTTCCTGTGCCACTTACTGTAACATCGCCAACTATAGTACGAATTTCAAGAGTAACTAGGCTTTCCAAGGCATTTAAAATCTTGGTGGCCAATGTTGGTTCTTGGCTTTTATTAGGGTTTGAAGGAGTAGCTGTAGAAGGCATACTTTTTGGTTATATCTATAATTAAATTAATTGCCTCTAAGGTAGCCGATTAGTTTTATAATAGCAAATACGAGGATTGAATATAAAATAAATTCCACAAATTTAAGAATTGGAAGGCCTTATAATTTCAATTCCTAAGTCGAGCCTTTTTGTTAAAAATTAACTTAAAATTCTAAACCTTTTTTTTATGCTTCTTGATTATTTAGTATTTTTAATTTCATTATAACTAAACAACTACTAACAAAATACATACTAAAATGAGCAGAGTAAATATCGTAACCCCAGAAAGAGCATTGGAACTTCTAAAGGCTGGTAATGTCAATTTTCAAGAGAACCTAAGAACAAATAGAGATCTTCTTGATGAAGTCAAAGAAGGTTGTGGAGGTCAAGCACCTTTTGCAACTGTATTGAGTTGTATTGATTCTAGAATGCCTACTGAAATGATTTTTGATCAAGGGATTGGAGACATTTTTAGTATTCGAATTGCAGGAAACTTTTCCAACGAAGACATTATTGGAAGCATGGAATTTGCCGCTGCTGCCTCAACTACTCGATTAATTGTTGTAATGGGACATACTGCTTGTGGAGCAGTTAAGGGTGCATGTGATGCACGAGTAGGAGCTGATTTTGGAGATTTAGATGCTTTAGCAAAAATGCTAAAAAAGCTATACCCTGCAGTAGATGCGGTGATAGAACCTACAGACAAAGAAGAAAGAACAAGTGAAAACTCAAAGTTTGTGAATGAAGTCGCAGAAAAAAATGTAGGCCTTACCATAGATAATATTCGCGCAGGAAGTCCTGCCATTGAAAAACGCATGAGTGCAACCGACGATAGTAGAATTATGATTGTTGGAGCCATGTATGACATTTGTACAGGAGAAGTTACTTTTGATCGTTAATCTTATATAATTGCCGAATTAAATAAAAACCTGTGAAAGTCTTCACAAGCTGAGTTCGGCTCTTCTTAAGAATTCAAAACCTAGATAAATAGTGAGATTAGATTAAAATGAAGGAATAGCGAGCTATTCCTTCATTAATTTTTAGAATTTTTTATTGACTATTTCATTTGATAAAAACCCATACTGAAACTTACTATCGAAATATAAAACTTCGAAATCAAACACTTTACCCTTTCATTTATTTGATCTTATTGCAAATAATATGATATCTATTACAGTTCAATTAAAAACACTAACATGAAAAATAATCTTCTTCTCTAACAGGATTATTTCTATTCCTTTACTGTCTCAATGCATAAGAAATGAAGTTGAGCGATCCAATATCTATCGACAAAAAGGTAAAAACCGGAACGCTTCATAATGGTAATCCATACCACATTAGAACCAATCAATATATTGGTAACAAAAGAACCAGCTTAAAAATACATCTGCTCAATAATCAAAAGCCCTTCCGATAAATTTACTCGTAAACTATCAATTACATCTCTTCAAAATAAATCACAACAAAGTAATAAAGAGTAAGTTAATCCATTTTTTACTTTCCAAAATGATCCTATAGACAATTGGCATCAAATCCTTAAAAAAGTTATATTTGCAGCATTTTCAATTTGATTTACAGTAAATGAGTACAAAGATAATTTGGGCAAATCATGCTAGTTTCTTCGTGGAACATGAGGGCACATTAATCGTTACAGATCCATGGTATTTTGGTGCTGTATTTAATAATGGCTGGGAATTGGTTTCGCAAACGGATAGCTTCTATGAACGATTCCTAACTGTTGATTTTATCTGGGTATCACATGAACATCCTGATCATTTTCATCCTCCGACCTTAAAATTAATTCCGGAAGAAAGACGTAAGGATGTTACCATCTTATTTCATAAAACACAAGACAGAAGAGTCATCGATTATTGTAAAAAAATTGGATTCTCAGTTAAAGAATTAAATGCCGGTTGGGAAGAAATAGTAAAAGATAAAATTTCTTTTTATAATGAGAAAAATGGGGTTGAAGATTCATGGGTAATCATGAAGCTAAATGATACAATTGTATTAAACCTAAATGATTGTATTATTTCTGATAACAACACTTACCAGGAAATAAAAACTCTTGTTAATGGAAAAGTTGATGTATTATTATCTCAATTTGGATATGCGGAAAGGATTGGAAATCCCGATGAGCCTCAATTACGAAAAACAGAAGCGAAGTTTTGGTTGGATTCATTGATCAAGCAAGTAGAGATCTTAAATCCTGACTTCACTATTCCTTTTGCCAGCTATAAGTTTTTCTCGCATGATGAAAACTTTTACATGAACGATGAGGCTGCCAAACCATGGGAAGCAGAAGAAATGATTTTAGAAAATGGGCTAAGTAAACCTATTGTTCTATACCCAAGCGATGAATGGGAAGTTGGTTCTAAAAACGATAACTCTACTGCTCTCAATAAGTATAAAACTGATTGGGATAAGCTTAAACCTACTAACTATGAAACTGCATCAAGTGATCTAAATCAACTGGTTAGTCAAGCAGATGAATACAGCACTTCACTGTTAAAGATCTTTTCGCCCAGTATTAAACTGGCCAACACAGTTTTCGCTTCTATCATTTCTTTTAATTCCATTCAGTTTTATTTGAAAGATATAGATACGACGCTCAGTTACTCCATTCGAAACAAAACAACTGTTGAAAAGGGTAGAAAAATAAATTGGGACATAGAGCTGCACTCTGAATCATTAAAATACCTTTTTAAGTTCCCCTATGGAACAAACACTCTATTAGTAAATGCAAGATTTTCCAGTAGCAGTAAAGAGGCTGTTGCCAAACTCTATCGTTTAGCTCATCTTGGCTTAATGGTTTCTGCAAATGAGAAGCTTTCGGTTCCCTATTTAATGAAAAACTTCACTAAAATAATCGCAACTCTTCTCAAACGAAATAAAATAAATTAAGAAATGGATCAATGTTATCTATGTTCAAAGGAAGAGCTTTCTGAAATTTATACTAAAGACAAATACTTTATTTATAAGTGTAAAAATTGCTCTCACAAACAACTATTTCCGATACCTAATGATGACTTATTAAAGGAATTATATAGCCAGAGCGCTGACAATAAATTCCTCAGTAATGGTTCATCTGATACCCTAAAAGAAAAACTTGATAAGGATGAAAATTTCATTTCCAATTATTACGAAGATCGTATCTCATCTATTCAAGAGTTAAACCTACCCAAGCAGGCTAAAGTCTTAGATTTTGGCTGCACAAACGGACTGTTTATTAAATCAATATTAGAGGCAGGCTATAAAAATACAATGGGCTACGATATTGCGACTAATCTTGTGGAGGAAGGAATAGAAATGGGTTATGATTTACACAGTGGCCCAATAGAAGATTTTTCTACTAACTATCAAGGTAATTTCGATCTGATTGTTGCCTATGATGTATTAGAGCACCTTCCTAATCCAAAGAAAACCTTAGAGTATTTAAATCAACTTTTAAAAGAAGGCGGGACATTGCTCTATAGAATCCCATATATCGACTCATTGCAAGCTAAAGTTTTAGGTGCTAAGTCTCCAATCATCGATCCCCCTTACCATATCCATTATTATACGGTACAATCTGTTCAGGTATTAATGAAAGGTGCAGGCTATCAAGTGCAAAAAATGTCTACTCCATTTTGGACCAAACAAACTGATACCTATTTAGAGACCATCGGAATTCCTTCTTTTTTTGGAAAATTATTACGATACATCTTTAAGCCTTTGTCTTTCTTTATCGAGGCGACTAAACTTGGAGGGAACCTGCTTGTTATCAGCAAAAAGAATTAGGCTTCTTATTGTTTTCAAGCACCTAATACTAATCAGGGTAAATTGAAAAAATAAACTTATGAAAAACGCTTGTTACAGTAGTAACAAGCGTTTTCTTGAAATAAGCCCTCGAGAAGAATTGCAGTTGATCCTAAAATTTGGAAGATTTTACAATAGCTTTACATCAATTTACATAGGAAATAACCTTTGAAGTAAGCTTCCTCTATAGTTTTGATAAAAATTAATCAATCTAAATTAGTGGACATGAAAAAAAGCACAATCATCATCAGCATTGCACTAACAATCGTTAGTCTTACAGCCTTTGGTTTCATAAGTTTAAAGCAGGTAGAAAAAACTCCAATAAAACCTTTAAACAATACTAAAGTTTTTCTCAAAAACGATTTCATAAAATCGATAGTCAAAAAGGACATTCCAGACTTTGTTTACAATATAGATCATCGGTTTATCGCTACTGTTACAAAAGAAAAACTACACCAAGCTAAGAGCATTATCGATATACTTCCTAAAGAAGCGACTCAGTCTCTAACAAATTATAAGCTTGTTAGTATCTCTATTCTCAATGGTGATGAAGAAATAAACGAGTTAGGTTTTAACGAAAAATTAAACACGGCACAGATTGAACTTTTACAATCAGCAGATTATTCTACCAATTTCTATATTAAAGCAAACTGCAAAACCAAAATCGACAATTCAACTACTTTCAGAAACCATCATTTGGTATACTACCTCACCACAATTCCTGAAAAGGAAGCTCAATTCAAAGAAGGTAAATCTACATTGATTAACTATCTTAAAAAGAATAGCAAGAAGGAAGTGTCAGGCACTAAAGCAGACCGATTGAAAGCAGGAAAAGTCAGTTTTATTGTTACAAAAGACGGAACAGTATCAAATGTCCAATTAGAATCTACTTCTGGTTTTACGGCAGTTGATGAAAAAATGCTAGAACTTATTCAAAGCATGCCAGGAGAATGGGAACCTGCCAACAATGGCAACGGAGAAAAAATAGGCCAAAAACTAATCTTCTCTTTTGGAACGATGGGCTGCTAAGACTTAGCTTTCAATTATTTCAGGGGCTTCTTTGCATACGCAGAGAAGCCTTTTTTGCTTATATAAACTAATCGTTTTAATGCTTCTGGTACTATGTTTTGATCAAATTTCCGAAGGTGCTAAATTAAAAACTAATTAGTCTTAACTATTTTATGAGATTCTAATCGATTATTACTCTTATCGAGGATCTTAATAATATATAAACCTGAAGAAAACTTACTAATATTGTATCTACTAGTCTGCTCATTACTTTCAAACTGACCAAGTACTTGACCATTCATTCCTACAATTGCAATTTGCTTATTTACTGCTTTTCCTTTTGAAACAACTTTGAGAAAATTCTCATCCATTGTTGCATAAAAATTATCAATTAATACTGTTTCATCAATATCAGTTACAATACCACTACCTAGTATCTGAAAACAATTTCCAGATTGAGAAATTCTTATTTGAATTGAATAGTTAATGTTGGTTAGAGAATTTTTGACCATGTAATACGCCGTGCTATTCTGTACACCAAAATACGCTTCTCTACAATGTCTCAACACAGTAGTGGCAACAAATGAACCTTGATTTCTTAAAGAAGAAAAATTAAAGTTAATAGATTGATTCATGCTAAGGGGAGTTGGAAAGTAGTACATACCCTGAAGGGTCATAAGCATCTTGAAGATTCCATGAGTTGACACATCTATGAACTTTTCGTTAACGCTTGTGTAAAATGAACCAAGTAAACAAAATGATGTATAATAATTCCTCAGGATAGTTAGATCATTAATTAAATCTCCGTTTAAATCCAAGTCTATTGATTGATTTAAACAAATGATATTAGATGGCGTGTTGTAAAATGTAAAATTAGATGTGTCTAATGTAATGGTTTGAGAGAATGCAAACACAGTAATTATTAAAAACTAATTTCTTCATAAGCAATATGTCATTTAAAATTAAGCAATTCCTAACAATACTATTCCCCAATGTAAAACTGAGAGAAGATTTCCCACAATTTATTTCGATCAATTTATATGCTTCCTTTATCTCTCCTAAGAAATGTAAAGCCTGACAAATATCCATTGCTAAGAAGTTTCCTGTGATCTTTCTTTCAAATCCATTGATTAAATTCACTCAGGTAAGTTGCTTACTGACCTTACAATCTCTGGCATTTACTCCATATCCTCCTATGAGATTTCAATCTAAAGCTTTAGTATCGATTAAATACTTTTAAAAAGCAGCAAATTCAATATTACACCACAACTTCTGTGCATGATCTTAGTTTGACTATAGTTCTCGAACTTTTCGACTAGTTTGAAAATATACGAAATGTCAATTTATAACTTAAATCTTTTCCGAATGAATGGAGTATAACTGCTACTGCTCATTATTCGTTTATCGATCGCCCCCATTAAAAAATTTAGTTTCCCGTTGAAAGATTTCTGAATTTCTAACACATAATTCCTATTAATTATATATGCTCTATGAATTCTGATAAAAGAATCATCTAATTTACCCTCTAACTCTACTAGTGAGGCGCTTATCAAGTATTTCTCCCCTAATTTATCGTGTATAAAAATGTATTTATCCTCTGCATGAAAATAAACGATATTCTCAACTTTTACAGGAATCATTCTATCGCCAATGCTTACCATAATACTGCTAAGGTATTCTGTATTCAACTTCTGTAACAACTGTTGAATTTGAGTATTTGCTGTTTCTATTTTCAGCAAATCTAATTTTCCAATGCTTTTGGCTAATCTTCCTTTTTCTATGGGTTTCAATAAATAATCAATAGAGTTTTCTTCAAAAGCTTTCAGTGCATATTCATCATAAGCAGTTGTAAAAATAATTCGTGGGTAATAAGATATTTGTTGAAGCATTTCAAAACCATCCATTACTGGCATCTGAATATCTAAAAAAATAATTTCCGGCTTTAGTGCCTCAGCAAGTGCAAGCCCTTCTTCCCCATCAGCAGCTTCTCCAATAATATCTATTTGATCTGAATGGGATAATAGGAGTTTTTTTAAACGACTACGCCCCAACTCTTCATCATCTACTACTATTGCTTTGTACTTATGCTCCATTTAAGTTTTCTAGTTTAAGCTCAATAAATACATATTTATTGGGAAAGTTAACTAACTCAATAGTGTGTGCTTCAGGGTAGAGTAATTCTAACTTATCGAATGTACTCTGCAAACCATATCCAATTGTTAAAGGAGTTGGAAAAGGAGCTCCATTATCGTAAAGTTTTATTACAATGCTTTCCTCTTCTGATTTTAATTCTAACAATAATTCTCCTTGTTTAATTTTTGAAATAGCATGTTTCACTGCATTTTCTACCAAAGGTTGGAGAAGAAATCGAGGAATGTATAAACTACTTAATTCAGGATCTTGACATATCTTATAATCTAAATTTTCGCCAAACCTTATTTTTTCAATCTCCAAATAAGTTTTTACAATTCTAAGCTCTTCTTTTACTGTAACAAAATTAGATTCTTGTGTACTCAAACTGTAACGAAACAACTCTGATAGCTTTATCATCATCGCTTCTGCTCCATTTGGATTTGTAGAAATAAGACTGGCAATAGAATTAAAGGAGTTAAATAAAAAATGGGGATTAATTTTTGATTGCAATGCATGTAACTCAGCTTTGGTTTTCAATTGTATCAAACGTTCCTGTTCCATTTCTTTCTCCTTTAATTTAAAGTCTAATTCCTCTACCCTGAGTTGCCAAATAAAAATAGGGGTTCCAATAACCAAAGCATAAAATGTATTCTCAATTATATTACTCACTGAAGGAGAGAGTCTATACTTATTAAAAACAATATAATCGTCGTCAACAAACCCAAAAGAAGCGTAAATACTCTCTAACAGATAACTAACCAGCAATACTGATATAAAGCTTGCTAGAATTTTAAGAGCAATCATTTTCCAGCCTGAAAAAACACTCTTTTTTAAAAACTGTTGACTTAAGAATATTCCATTAACTGCAGCTAAAGGAAGCATGAGTAAATCTGTTAGAATAACAATTTCAACTAATTGTAATTCAAATAAGGGTCGTTCTGAGAATAGAAAATGTAAAATTAGCAAAAGCACAAACTCAAGAAAAGCTACAGCTAGAATAATGGGAAGGTAACGCTTGTTTATTGCTAAGCAAGCGTTACCTATAGATTCTGAAGTTAGTTGTTTTACCACTAGATAAAGATAAGTTTTCGTATAATTTAAAAAGCAAGCTATTGCTTTTTAGGAACTCTAAAATTACCATTTGGCTGCATAAAAGTTAAGGCAATAATACGCTTATCTTTCTCCTCAAATTCAACTGAATATCCCTCTAAATCCTTAAGAATAAACTTATGTACTTTTGAAGGTATAAGGATATATTCTGATTGTCCCGGCACTAATAAATGAAGGCTGTTTTCTTCTGTTACAAAGACCTTTGCCATTACACCACCTAGATCATACTCCCCAACATATTGTTCTAAATCTGTCGTGTTTATTGTCATTCCTATTAATTCTCTCTTAAAGAATAAAGGATCTAAATCAGATTCCACATTCAAGTATAATCCATCAATATCTCCATCCATATTACTGTGAAAATTAAAATAGAAACTGGCTCCCCCACTTGTATCAATACCTTCTTCTTTTATTTCACATGGCTCAAACACATCGTAATGATTATGACGTAACCAAAATTTCATTGTGGGAAACTGAGCAAACAAAGAATCTTCAATTTTTGAAATTTTAAAAGCTCCATACCCATTATGATTAAATTGGCCAGTATACCCCTCCAATTCATGCGTATAGCTCGTTCCTTTTACCCGTTTGGAAACTTTTGATACGGTCACTTTTTTCTTTGGAGGAGTATTAGTTTTCTTTTTTAAGTTTTCGTCCCATTTTCCTGAAGGTAAGCCCAATAATTTATCAATAATCATATTTCTTACTATGCCTTGAACACCTGAGTAATTTTGGTTAACCAATACTACAACTCCAATACTGTCGCTTGGGAAAAAACTGGTACTAGCAGAGAAACCATCAATATTACCTCCATGTTCTACCCTATAATGTCCTCGATAAGAAGACAGATCCCATCCAAAACCATAATTAGAAAAATGTAAATCGGGGTGTTTCTTTCCAGGCATTCTCGCTGATGATGTTACCTGAGAGCTTATTGCTTCATGTACAAAATCCGAAGGAATTATTTCTTTCCCCTTGAACTTACCTCCATTTATCCATGCAATAAGCCAATTTCCCATTTCGTTAACACTGCTATTAATACTACCTGCAGGCGCCATCCCCGAGATTGGATGATAATCTAGCTTTCGAATACTTTTATCTTTTTTTGTTTCATAACCAAAAGCAGCATCCTTACTTTTCTCAAATTCAGCAATACTTAAATTAGAACGACTCATTTCTAAAGGAACAAAGAGAGAGGAGTTTATTTGATTCTCCCAACTCTCAGCATTTATGTTTTCTACAATATTCCCGGCTAACATATACATGAAATTATTGTATTGAAACCCTTCTCTAACTGCCAAAGTTGGCTCTTGGTATTTTATTCTTTTTACTAAGTTATCGCGAGAATTTGATGGAAACAAATACCAAGAAATATCATGACGAGGAAGACCTGTATTATGCGTTAATAAGTCTCGAACAGTAATAAATTCATTCATTTCTGAATTATTAAAAGACAATGCAGGAACATAAGTACCTGGAGTTTCATCAAGATCTATTTGTTTTTTCTCTTCTGCTTGACCAATAAGCGCAGCTGTAAAGGATTTAGTACAAGAACCTATTGCAAATAAAGTATTTGAAGTCGCAGGCTTTTTATTTTCATAATCTCGATAACCAAAGCCCTTAGCATAAATAATTTGATCTTTCACTACAACAGCAACTGCCATTCCGGGACAGTTAGATAAGTTCATTACTTCTTCTATTCTTTTCTCAATTTGATTTATCTTCTTTCGATTTTGCTGTGCAAAACAGGGTAAAAAAGACAAAAACAAAAGACTAATTAAGAACAACTTAGTTGTTAATTTTAAAATTTTCATTGTAAATATTGTTAAATAAAATGATGACTGACTAATCAATTATATAGGACAATTTTATACCCTAATAATTAATACTACAAGAAGAATTGGACGAACTAATGAATAATCCGATAAAGTCCTTTTATTTCAGGATGAACCTTTATTATAAACAAACGCTTCATTAATTCTATAAATAGAATTATTTCTAAACAACCTAAGTTCTGTTTAAGCAACAATTAAACAAGAATAAGATTTTACAAAATCGATTGAACACGTACTTTAGAGAATACTACTTATAACCTGAACTTGATTCTTCTTACGAATTCAGAATGTAGATTAATTTTAATCAAAAAATTGCTGTTAGCTATGAAAACTTTCACAGAAATAACAATCTACTGCGTAGCTGTCATTCTCTTTCTAAAACTGTAAAATGACATATTGTTCCAAACTGTTAATCTCGATACACCACGCCCATTATTGCGTTATTTTGAAACTTAACAGCACTATTCTTTTTACATAAAAAGCAAAATCCATTAAAAGTCTAGAGCTTTAACTGATATTGTGAGCAATAAATTATTTATTTCCCGATACAAAACTGAGAAAAAATGTTGCCTAGGATGTCTCGATCAATTTCTATGGTTCCAGTAATTTCTCCTAAAAGATGTAAAGCCTGACGAATATCCATTGCTAAGAAGTCTCCAGTAATATTACTTTCTAATCCATTCTTTACACGGTCCAAAGCTTCACCTGCTTATTTCAAGTCTTAGTGGATGGCAGTAGCAAATAGACCAATTCAACAAAATTTAATCTTTCATTCAGATAGAGGTTTCCAATATGCTTGTAATAAGTTTAGAAATATTCTGAAGCGCTATAAATTAGTTGAACAAAGTATGAGTAGAAAAGGGAACTGTTGGGACAATGCAGTAACTGAAAGCTTCTTTAAGAGTCTAAAAACAGAATGGGTATATAAGAAGAAGTATCATCAATATTCAGCTGCTGAAATTTCTATTTTTAAATGGATTGAAACTTGGTATAACAGAAATAGAAGGCACTCAGCTTTAAATTATAAAACAATAAAGGAATTTGAATTAGAAAACTTTAACCATAAATTAGCGGCATAGCTTAACTTACTGTCCAAGTTTTTATTGCAAGTCCAATTTTCATATTGAATTTATTTTTAGACAAAAAAAGAATGGTTAATATTTAAAAAAGAAGAATCAGATCAGTTGGGATATAAATTGATGAATGGCCCAATTCCCATTGAACGATCTATAAGCCCATTCACTGATTTATATTTCAAATCTTAAACTTTTTAAGATATTTTTGAAGTAGTTGTGAATTTAGGCTTAACTGCTAGAACATGATTGTCATTTTAAATGGTTGATCACGAAGTTTCAATTAATCACATTGAGTCATAAAAGAGTATTAATACAATAGTACTTGTCGATACATGAATTTAAATGAAGTACTACCTAAAATATTTATAAGGATTTGATGTTTTTTGAAAGAAAAATAGGAGGAATAAGATTTAAAGAAATTGGTACGACCCTTGCCTTATACATCGTACTATCTTTTTTATATAAGGTTACACTTAATCTACATCGCTATCATTATAAGCAAGAAGAAGAAAACCTATTTGATTTTTCAGAATGGTTTGAAGATGTTGGATTACAATACATGATAATGTTAATTGTTGCCTCTGCCATTTGGGTAATTATTTTTAGGTTATGTAAAAAATGGAAATTATGGCAAAGACTTTTACTTCATTTAATCACACTCCCTCTTTTTGTCTGGATAGTTCAGCAAGGATATCAAAAAATTTCAGAAGTATTCGATATAAACTACCTGTCAGCTTATCGTCAAATATGGGACCTTTATATTCTTACCCTCATCTATTTTATTCAGTTCAGTATCTTTCATGCTTATGAATATCATACGATTAATCGAAATAAATTAAAAGTAGAAATGGAACTTCGGCATGCTGCCTTGAAAAGCGAGTTAACTGGTTTAAAAGCTCAATTAAATCCTCATTTTTTATACAATATATTTAACACGATTAATGCCAGTGTCCCCGCTGAAATGGAAGATACTAGAGAAATGATTGCTGACCTTTCGGATTTATTTCGATATCAGTTAAAGGCAAGTCAAAAGGATTTAATTCCATTAAGAGATGAAATTAATTTCATAAAACAATATCTTAAATTAGAAAAAAGGCGGTTTGAAGAAAGGCTTATTGTAGAATATAATATTTCCGAAGATTTATTAGATGAGCTGATTCCACCAATGATTCTTCAGCCACTAGTGGAGAATTCAATAAAACATGGAATTTCTCCTCTTATTGAGGGAGGAAAGATATCAATTAAGGTAAGAAATAGATCCAATAAAATTTATTTTGAAATAATTGACACGGGCATAGGAATTAAAGATAATAGTGAAATTTTCGAGAAAGGTGTAGGACTTGCAAATACCCGCTTGAGATTAAAGAAAATATATGATTCTGACATTCAAGTAGAAAGTAATGAGTCTAAAGGGCTTAAAGTAAGCTTTAGCATATGAAAAAAGTAGTAATTGTAGATGATGAATCTTCAGCTAGATTTCTAATTAAAGAGTACCTAAATAATTATCCAAACCTGATTTTAGTTGGTGAAGCAAATAATGGAGTAGATGCAATTCAAATAATCAATGAATTTAAACCAGACATCGTATTTATAGATGTAAAAATGCCAGGATTATCAGGTTTTGATGTTCTAGAGCATCTAGAGGAATTACCCGTAATCATTTTTAGTACAGCTTATGATAAATATGCCATGCTTGCTTTTGAGGCTCACGCAACAGATTACCTTTTAAAACCTTATACAAAACAGAGGTTTGATTTAGCAATTTCAAAAATTAATATCGAGGACTCCAACAAAATAGCTTCTTTAGCAGATGAATTAATTATGTCAAAGGATGAATACCCTGAACGAATTATCTTAGCTAAAGGAAATAGGTATATTACTATTGCTGTTAACGAGATTAATTCTATTGAAGCATACGGTGATTATTCAAAAATTCATACTCTATCAGATACGTATTTAAGTGTTCATGGATTGGGAGAGTTATATAAAAAGTTAAATAAAAAAGAATTTCTTCGAATTCATAGAAGCTGCATAGTTTATTGGCCAGCTGTGGTTGAAATTGATAAATTAAGTAAAAGCTATCTTCTACTATTAAAAAACAAAACTTCTGTTAAGGTAAGTAGAGGTTATTTAGAAGAAATAAAAAAAAGAATTTTTTGATTTCTTATTTTATAAGGTAAGCTCAAGAATATACTTTTTCAATCACGAAATGGTTGCCGAAATGTTTAAAGCTTTATCCTATCCAATATACATTATTTATCCGCTAGGCATTGCCAAAGCTTTAGGATTGAAGCCACTTGGAATAATAAATTAAAACACTAAAAGAAGGGGCATATACAGGGTTTGTGTTCGTTTTCTTGTTTGCAATTTCAGCACACATTAACGCCAGAGATGGAGAATTTACAGCTGAAATTATTGCTCTCATCTTGGTTATCGTATCATATTCATTTTATCGAATAGAATTATCAAATAATTCTAAAATGTAGATTGTGCAGAATTAAGTTTCCTTACTTTTTACATTATAATGATAGATACATTGCTCTTATAACACAGTTTCAATTGGAAAGATACTTCGACTACACAAATTTTTAAAAATTTGGAATCTCGCTTACTTTCCAATACAAAACTGAGAAAAGATGTTGCCTAGGATGTCTCGATCAATTTCTATGGTTCCAGTTATCTCTCCTAAGAAATGTAGTGCCTGACGAATATCCATCGCTAAGAAGTCTCCAGTAATATTGCTTTCTAATCCATTCTTTACCCGATCCAAAGCTTCACCTGCTTGTTTCAAGGCTTGATGATGCCTTGCATTACTTACAATAACTTCATTGCTTCCTTTTAGCTTATCTGATGCCAACTGTTTTAGGTAATCTGTCAATTGATCTAACTGCGTTTGCTGCAAAGCACTTAAATAAATGACTTTCTCCCCTTCCGGAAACTTTTCCTGAATTTCTGAGGGAACCTTGTTTGCATCGAAACTTCCTTTATCGATCTTATTGGCTAAAACAACCAACTGTTTGTCCTTCCCTTCAATAGTCTTTTTTATGTTTTGAATGACTTCTTGTACTTCTTCTGCACTATCATTCACCGCATCTACTAAATAAAGAATCACCATGGCCTTTTCGACCATTAGATAGGTTCGTTGAATTCCAATTTTTTCAATTACGTCTTCTGTTTCTCGAATACCGGCTGTATCAATAAATCTAAACGTTAATCCACCAAGATTCACCGTATCTTCTATGCTATCTCTTGTTGTTCCTGCAATTTCAGAAACAATAGCTTTGTCTTCATTCAGCAGTGCATTTAATAGAGTTGACTTTCCAACGTTGGGCTGTCCAACTATTGCTACAGGAATTCCATTTTTTAATGCATTCCCAGTAGAAAAAGAGGCAACAAGTTTTTGAATCATCAATAGCAGCTGATTAACCAATGCTTTCAAATCATCTCTATCAGCAAATTCAACGTCTTCTTCAGCAAAATCTAGCTCCAATTCAATCAAGGAAGTAAACTGAATTAACTCATGTCGTAATTCTGCTATTTTTTCTGAAAAGCCGCCACGCATCTGATTCATAGCAATATCATGTGCTGCTTTACTTTCAGATGCAATTAAATCTGCAACAGCCTCAGCTTGTGCGAGGTCCATTTTCCCATTCATAAAAGCACGCATGGTAAACTCGCCAGGTGCAGCCAATTGAGCACCTTTCTCCAATAGCAATTCCAAAACCTTCATTAAAATATAAGAAGAACCGTGACAGGAAATTTCAATAACATCTTCTCCCGTATAGGAATTAGGGCCTTTAAATAGGCTCACTAAAACCTCATCTATTAAATCTGCCCCATTTAGCAATTTTCCAAAATGAAGCGTTTGCCCTTTTTGCTTTGATAAATCTTTTCCTTCAAAAACTTGATTGCAAATATTTATTGCTTCAGAACCTGATAAACGGATTACACCAATTGCCCCAGAGCCATTTGGAGTTGATAAAGCACAAATAGTATTCATTGAATTCATCATGCGGCAAATTTAAGGGTTTCGTAGAGCTTGATTTGTTCTAGTTGTAAAAAAGCAAAAGAGCAGTCAAACTAAAATGACTGCTCTATTGTACCATAAAACCAATAATTATTGCAGATGATCTCTAAATATTAACAAGATATTTATTAATCTCAAACATATACTAATTTGTTTGTCTCTCTCTTTTCAATTTTACAAATCAGGTAAAATAATACACAGATGCGTAAAATTGGTTTATAATTGGACAATCTCATTTATTTCAATTCTGTGATTTGTCTTAAGATTTAATATAAAACAAGAAGGCAGTCAATTGAATTGACTGCCTTGTTCGTTATAAACAAAACTACTAATTTATAACATTGCTATTATTATTAACTGCTTCTTAAAAGATCTACCCTTTAATAGGCACTACAAACATTGAGCATAATCTAAACTTAATTTGCAAGATTTCACAGATGAATTAATATTCTTCATAAATGACATGATTCAATTCATAACTATATTATTTCGATTCATGAATTATGAAGATAATCCATCTTCTTACTCGTAATATTGAAAAATGAATCACTTAGCCCACCTATTTTTATCTCAACAAGACATTAACCTGATGGTGGGAAACTTCATTGCAGATCACATTAGAGGAAAGGAAATAGAACAATTCTCGGAGGAAGTTCAAGAAGGAATTCGAATGCATCGAGCCATTGATCATTTCACAGATCATCATCCTATTGTCATTCAAAGTAAAGAGCGACTTTATCCAAAATACCATAAGTATGCTGCTGTAATTGTCGATATGTTCTACGATCACATATTGGCAAAAAACTGGAAAGACTACTCTCCTATTCCGTTAAAGAGTTTTACTCAATCTGCGTATAAAATGTTAAAGGCGCAAGAAGCTTCTTTTAATGAACGCTCAATTAAAACATTGAACCATATGAGTACTCATGATTGGTTAAGCAATTATGCGAATCTTGAAGGAATGAAAAAGGCAATGAACGGACTTTCCCATCGTGCATCATTTGTCTCTAAAATGGAAGAGTCTGTCGACGATTTAGAAAGAGATTTTTTACTTTACGAAGCAGAATTCAAATCCTTTTTTAAAGAACTTTTTGAGTACTGTGCTAATTGGTCAAGCAGCTCTAAATAGCTACTTTTGCTAACTATGATTACATCCATTCCTTTAGCTGAACGAATGCGTCCTAAAACGCTAAACGAATATGTTGGACAGCAACATTTAGTGGGTGAAGGGTCTATTTTAAGAGAGTTGATAGAAAAGGGAATGGTTCCTTCTATGATTTTATGGGGAAGCCCAGGTATTGGGAAGACAACTTTAGCCAACATTATCTCCAATACTACAGAGCGCCCTTTCTTCTCATTAAGCGCGATCAATTCTGGTGTAAAAGATGTTCGTGATGTCATTCAAAAGGCCAAAAGTCAACAGTTTTTTGGCACCAAAAATCCGATCTTATTCATTGATGAAATTCACCGATTCAGCAAGTCTCAACAAGATTCCTTGTTGGGTGCTGTTGAAAGTGGCACCATTACTTTAATTGGAGCAACCACGGAAAACCCCTCCTTTGAAGTAATTTCTGCACTCTTGAGTAGATGTCAAGTCTATACTTTAGAACCCCTTGATCGAAATGCATTAATGGGTCTGGTTCATCAAGCCTTGACTCAGGATCAATTCTTAAAAGAAAAGAAAGTAAACATCAAAGAAGAACATGCTTTACTTCAACTTTCAGGTGGTGATGCTAGAAAATTGCTCAACTTATTAGAACTAATCATTAACAACCAAGAGGGAGAAGAAGTCGAAATTTCTGATGAGAAAGTAAAAAGAATTGCGCAGCAAAACATTATCAAGTACGACAAAGATGGGGAGCAACATTATGATATTATCTCAGCTTTTATTAAGTCTATCAGAGGAAGTGATCCGAATGCAGGAGTTTATTGGCTCGCTCGAATGATAGAAGGTGGAGAAGACCCCAAATTTATTGCACGGAGAGTGCTCATTTTAGCATCAGAAGATATTGGAAACGCCAATCCAACTGCCATCGTAATGGCCAATACCTGTTTTCAAGCAGTAAATGTTATTGGTTGGCCGGGATCAAGAATTATCCTTTCTCAATGTGTAACTTACCTAGCTTCATCCCCTAAAAGTAATGCGGCATATATGGCCATTAATCATGCCCAAGCGGAAGTGAAAGTAAGCGGGAATCTAAATGTACCTCTTCCTCTAAGGAATGCTCCAACAAAGCTGATGAAAGAAATTGGGTACGGTAAGGAATATAAGTATGCTCACGATCATCCTAACAATTTCGTACATCAAGAATATTTACCAAGTGATATTAGTGGAAAGAAGTTTTATGAACCGATGAACAATGCTCGGGAAAACGATTTAAGGAAACGGTTAAAAGCACTTTGGCAAGAGAAATACGGGTATTAATTATTAATTGCTAATTAATACCCGTATTTTCAGATTAGTAATTAACTTAATGTTGCCATCCTTGCGCTGTTAACTCAATCAGACTTTCCGTTCCGGTTGCTACCATATGATTTCCTGAAGCCTTATCGGTCACATGTCCAATAATAGTCAATAATGGATCCTTTTTAATTGTTTCGTGATATTCCAATGGAACAGTAAATAACAACTCATAATCCTCACCTCCATTTAATGCAGCAGTAATAGGATTCAAATTCAATTCCTCACAAGTTGTAATTGTCGAGGCATCTAAGGGAATTTTGTCTTCATAAATCTGAATTCCAACATTTGATGAACTAGCCAAATGAATCAACTCAGATGAAAGTCCGTCTGATATATCTATCATTGCAGAAGGGACAATCCCTTCTTTTGTAAAAAATTCAATTAAATCTTTTCGTGCTTCAGGCTTTAATTGTCTTTCTAAAATATAATCCTTCCCACTAAAATCAGGTTGAATTTTGGTATTGTCCTTAAATACAGATTTCTCTCTTTCCAAAATTTGAAGCCCAGCAAAAGCAGCACCTAAATCTCCGGTAACACAAATTAAGTCGTTCTCTTGAGCACCACTCCTTTTTACTACTTTACCCTCCTCAGCTTGTCCCAGAGCAGTAATTGAAATCATAGTTCCCGAAAGCGAAGAAGTTGTATCTCCTCCAATTAAGTCAACTCCATAAAACTCACATGCCAAATTAATTCCTTCATAAATTTCTTCCAATGCTTCCACTGACATTCTATTAGAAACAGCAATAGAAACTGTAATATGCTGAGGCATAACATTCATTGCATAAATATCAGAAAGGTTAACAACCACTGCTTTGTAGCCTAAATGTTTTAAAGGAGTATACAGTAAGTCGAAGTGAACTCCTTCTACCAACAAATCAGTACTAACAACAGTTAAGGCTTTTTCGTTCTTAATCAGAGCAGCATCGTCCCCAACTCCTAATTCCGTAGTGGAATTTTTTAACTCTATCTTACTCGTTAAACGGTCAATTAGACCAAATTCTCCCAAATCATTTAATGGGGTTGGTTCGTTTGGATTATCATTCATTCTGCGAAATTATAAAAAGCAAGCTTAGAGAAGTGCTTTCATAGCAAATTTAGTTCAGGTACTGCGAATAAAGTCAACTGCTATTCGCACATCATTTTTTCTACAAAAAAACTTTTACCGCTTTGTATTTTTAGGAAGTAGATTCCTTTTTTCATGTTTTGAGGCAGTTGAACTGTATATTTCTCAGTTGGAGAAATATGACTAATTGAATACATTATCTTCCCCTGAAGGTCTAGTATTGAAAGATCAAATGTGGAATTCAGTTTCGTAAAGAAAATGTCAACATAACCTTCAGTTGGATTCGGCCCAATTGTATATGAATTCTCTTCCTCAAGCTGATTGATACTTGTTGTTATGTTGCAGGAAGGAAGCCATGACTTTCCATCCAAACCCCATATTGCTTGTATAGGAATGCATAACCAATCCAACACAGCAACTGCATTATCAGGTTGCCGAGTAGTTGCAGTATAATCGTATACCGTAAAAATTTCTGTTTGATTGTTTTGCCAAACAAGTTGATTCTGAATATTGCAATCATTATTGTTTGTACTTGCATCTTGTAAAACACTGCCTACTCCATCTTCACATCGCCAGTTTGTTAATAAATTACTATAAAATGGATGCGAATTGTCTAATGAAAAAATTGACCAGTCCAGTAATATATTTTGAGGAATTATTGTATCCCAAATACGAATATCTCTATAACTTCCTCTAAAATTATGCGCATAAGTAGTGGTCCCATCTTGATTTATGGTCAGTGGCAATCCAGAATTAATATTCCCGATATTTTGCATTTTTTCAAACCCTACCACAACTCCATCTTCATAAGCGGTCATAAGTCCATTGCGGTCAAAACTTACAGCAATATGATGCCATTCATTGGTTGAAATATTACCCCCTTGAATGTCTAAGCGATTAGTACCGTCTCCAATGTTAACTTTCCAATATTTCCCTGATTGCGCAGAAATAACAAAGCCGGGGTTTAAACCAC
>JAESST010000256.1 GCA_016763995.1 Flavobacteriales bacterium
AAAGCTTATATACATAAATATAATTTTAAAAGATTTCATTCAGCTATTGGTTATCAAAAACCTATGAATATGTATCTTGAATTTATACAAAGTGTGAGCTAAGGTAACAGTTAGAGGTGAATATTAGTTAAGTTGAAAACTTGTCTTGATTTTTCAGGCCATTATAAACACCTTCTTTTAATTCTTTTTCTAATTCTACAAATCTTGGTATTCCATTAATAATTTTATATTTATTTCCATTTTTTGATATTAATTCTCCAGATATAATTCTATTTAAATCATCATACTTTTCATTTATTAATTCTAATTTAGAATTATCTATAGGATCAGCAATATAATCTAATAATATTTTATTCATTCTTTTTCCTTTATTCCTAGCCCTCTAAACAGCTTGAAATCAAGTTGGGGGGATAGTTTATTACATATATTATATCAAATTACAATGCTTTTCTCATCAGCATAGTAACATCTTTAACACCGATATTTTTGTCTACTTTCATATCATTAGCAAAATTACTATAAATCTATTTTTATTTTCATCTGTGTTTTCTTCGATTATCCAGCCTAATTATATTAACTTTACTTAGTACATTCATTATTGTATACCTCCACAATCTCCCTGCATCTTTCCAAAACCTCATGACCATCATTCATCAGTCTTTTATATCCATTTATTCCAATCTCATTTAATTTATCCTCATTCGCTAAATAAAACTTTACTTTTTGGAGTAGTTCATCCTTATTTCTAAAATATTCAGCTTCTTTTGCCTCTTTAAACATACTATTTAAATCATACGTATATTCTGACATCATCATAGTCCTTGTAGCAGGTATTTCAAAACATCTTCTTGTATATGTATCATTATTAAGTTTAGATAAAAATACCAATGCTATTTTTGCACTATTTAAAGCCAAATTATAATCATTATATAAAGGCTTAATAATTCCTAGTTTATTTATAAAAAAATTATAAAATTTTGATTTTTCCCATTCTGTTCCAAATATTTTTATATCAATATTATTATCTAATAATAATTTAATAGTATCATCCCTACCATCATCTTCAAAATGACCGATAAAAATTACATCACATTTATACTTATGATTTTCTATATTCTTGATATAAAAATTACTTTTTTCTAAGTAATATGATCTTAATATAGAAACTTTATCATATCCTATAGATTTATAATCATCTATATTTTTATTTCTATATGAAAATATATGATTATAGTAAGGTATAGACTTTTTATAGTATCTCCACATATAACTTTTGCATTCTAATGAAAATGGATCATCATTGTTATATCCAAACACTTTACTACCCATATCTTTTATTGTTTTTATAGTTTCAGGGTATATATGTGTCCCTCTATATATAAAAACAAGATTTGGCTTCATCTCTTTACATTGTTTTATCAAGTCATTATTTATCTTCCATATCACTGGACCTACTAAAAATTTGTTTTGTATTTTATAATATAATGACTTTAGTTTATTATCATCTGTTTCATAACGATTAGTATATTGATAATGCTTAAAGTATTCTTTCCAACTAAATTTATAAGTATCATATCCTAAACTTTTAAATCCATCATAAAAAGCTTGTGCATATATCTTTCCATGCCAATCTGCTACTATGAGTACTTTTATTTTATCCATTTATACCACCACATTTGAAACATTAAAATTAACCACAACTTATGTGGATTACCTACTCCATTAAAATAACTATTTTTTAGTTTCTCTATGTACTCATAGTCAAATATTTCACTCTCATTAATACTCTTTTTACTTAGGTATTCTTCAAAATATATCTTAAGTTCGTCCTTAAACCACTCAAAAATAGGAATAGAGAAGCCCATATTTGTTCTATCCATCATCTCTTTTGGAATATATTTATGAACTATTTCTTTTAATAAATACTTAGTTTCATTTCCATTTTGCTTATAATTAATAGGTAACTGTGCTACATATTCAATTAAATTAAAATCTAATAACGGTTCTCGTCCTTCTAAACTAACTGACATAGTAGCTCTATCTACTTTTGTTAATATATCATCATTTAGATATGTTTTAAAACTATGTGAAAGCATATTTTCAATACTATTTTCATGATATAATGCAGATGATTGGTAGTCGCACTTTAATAATTGTTCAATTTCAATATCATAAAAATATTTTGTATTAGAATCGTAAAATTTAGATGGAGACTTACTATTTCTTAATAGTTCACAAAACTTATAAAACTTACCCTCTAAATTATAAATTTTTAAATACTTCGATATTTGATAAGGATTAATTATTTTATCAATATTCCCTAGTGAATGGAACTTATTAAACTTATTAAACTTTTCATATAAGTCATAAATATTTTTATATGAAGGATAACCACTAAATAATTCATCACCACCATCAGCAGATAAGGACACAGATACATATTTTTTTGCAAATTGAGACACCATTATAGTAGGTATTGCAGAACTATCACCAAATGGTTCATCGTATATTTCTGCTAGTGTTGGAAGTATATCTAATGCATCTTTTTGACTTAAATAGTATTCATAATGCTCTGTTCCTAGATGCTCTGAAACCTTCTTTGCATATATTGCTTCATTATATTTTTCTTCTTTAAAACCGATAGTAAATGTTTTTATTTTTTTCACACTATTTGCTTGTAAAATTGCAGATACAGCACTACTATCATAACCACCACTTAAAAAGACACCTACTGGCACATCAGAAACCATTCTATATTTAAACGATGACTTCAATAATTCTTCTGTTGTATTTAGGGCTTCAGTAAATGATATATCCAATTTTTCTTTTTCATAGAACTTATCAATACTCCAATATGTTTCGATTTTTAATACTTTTGTTTGTAAATTGTATTCTAAATATTTACCAGCTTCTAGTTTATAGGTATTTTTAAATATAGTTAAAGGTTGTGGAATGTATCCAAATTTTAAATATTCTTGAACACTACTCATATCTATATCTTTTTTAAAATGTTTTAGCTTATAAAATGATTTTAATTCACTAGCAAATAAAAATGTATTATTATACTTGTAATAATATAGTGGCTTAACACCTACTCTATCTCTAATCAAAATTAATTTATTTTTTGATACATCATATATAGCGATTGAAAACATACCATTAAATTTATGTACTGCCTGAACTCCCCACTTGTGGTATGCTTTTAATATAACTTCTGTATCACTATTTGACTCAAAAGAATAAGATTCTTGTTCTAATTCTTTTCTAATTTCTTTAAAATTATAAATTTCTCCATTGTAAACTATCTCTAAATTCTCATATTTCATTGGCTGATGCCCGTGTTTACTTAAGTCAAGGATAGATAGTCGTCTATGACCTAAACCTACATTAAAATCTTCAGTTTCGTGAAAACTATATCCACTATCATCTGGACCTCGATGATGTAAAATATCTGTCATCTCTCTTAAATTATTTTTATCTAGTTTTTTATTAAAATCACAAAATCCTGATATACCACACATTTATATTTTTATCCAATCATTTAATGTTATACTTAAATTCTGCCATTTTTCATCTATAAACCATACTTTAGGAGCAATTACTATTTTTTTATCATTTTGATTCAACCAAGCTCCCCACCAACTAAAAGTACTATTTGCTATGATATTATGCTTACATTTTTTCATTAATTCTAAATCATCAATTGCACTTTTTGTGTCATCTATAAATATTTTGTTTTGTAAAAAAGTAAAATTTTCTTTACACCAAGTTATGTCATCAGAAAATATGTAAAAGATAGGGTTTTCTATTTTAGTGCTTATATATTCTGTTGCATTTTTATAATAATCCAATCCGCTAACACCATGAACACTATTAGTATGTTTATCTGCTAGATAATCACCTCTTCTTATATGTAAACTTACACTATTTACACTTTTTATATCTTGTAAATATCTATTAACCTCATCACTTATCCTATCTTTAGGTGTAAAATCATTTATAATTTCTTCTCTAATAGATTTAAAATAATTTTCATTTTGCCAAAATCCATCAAGATAAATATCCCCATTCTTATCAAACACTTCTTTATCAAATGAAGTTATATTATATTCATAAGTATAGAATTTTGGTCTACTTATATTTAATCCTAGTTTATTCTTAACTTTAAATATAAATCCTTCGCTAGCTCTTAAATTGTTACATTCTTTTTTGCTAGCAATATCCTCTTCTATATTAAATTTATTTAACTCATGTTTTCGTAAAGTTTGTTTTGGATAAAAAAAGACGTCAAGTTTAGATATATCATTATTTTTTTTAGCCATTGATTTTGCTATGGCATACTGAAACATTTGATTACCCAGTCCACCACTTATTCTACTTATTATCATAATCTTTCCTCATATTAATTCTAGTATATTATTTATCTCCAAAATTTAAATTTTCACATGTATAAAAAATAAAATCATAAGCTTCATTCATTTTATTTTTATCAAATTCTTCTATTTTTTCACTTTTATGATTTATCATCTTAATTTTATATCCAAAAGAAAGAAGATACTCTATAACATCATTTGCACTATGTCCAAATCTATTTGTCCATTCATCATAAATCTCAATTAAAATTATTGGATGAAATTTCTCAATAACTTCTTTAGCCCCCTGCAATACAAGAAGTTCCGCACCTTCAACGTCACATTTAATAAAGTCTACTTTTGTTATAGCTTTTTCTTTCACATATTCATCAAGTATAGTTACTTCAACTTTTGTTAAATTTAATGTCTTAGTAGGATTCATAACTATATGATTTCCCGCATATCGATCATTTGTAAAATACAATTCTCCTTTTTCAAAAGAAAGACCTTGATTATTTGAAGTAATATTATCACATATATTATGGTTAATATTTTTTTGAAATATTTCAAATGTTTCTGGTAATGGCTCAAAAGAATGTATCTTAGCATTTGGAAATTTTTTTGATACAAATACACTGTATAATCCAAAGTTGGCTCCTATATCTATAAAGACCTGTCCATCCTTCAAATTTTTATTTACAAAATCAATCTCGATAGATTCAAAACCTTTTTTATTTTCTAATCCCAATAAACCGCCAAACTTACTTGGTACATATAAATATTCTAGATTATCATAAACTCTAACCCAACTATTTTTTCCATCAAAATATATTCCATTAAAGTTATTTTCACTAATTATTTTATTTACTTTTTTAAATAAATCTCTTATAAATGATTTTTTTGTATAACGAATATATT
>JAESST010000257.1 GCA_016763995.1 Flavobacteriales bacterium
GCTTGTTCGATAAAAGGAAGCTGTTTAGGTAAATCAGTAAAGGAAAAGAAGTTTTCAGTGACTTATTACCGAGAAGAATATGAGCGAAACATAGCAAGAGTAACTAGTAAAAGAGGGCGGTATATGAAGACTAAACGGCAAAGTACCGTAGACTGTGTTTGGTACATTGACTCAATTTATGGGGCTTCGTAAAATCAACACTTTGGGCATAAAACAAGCCAATAAGGTAATGCACTTATCAGCCATAGCATACAACTTGAAAAAGTATTTAAAATTCACTCAAAAATTGGCGAAAAGTGGAGCAAAGGCCTTGCTTTCAATTATTCTAGAAAATAATAGGGCTATCGTCTCAATAATCTTGATCCTAAGCCCTACAGGAATTAACTTTTCTACAATGAATCTGAATTAGTAGCTAGCCTAGAAAGTCTTATTTGAAGTGATTTTTAGATGAATTACTGACTTGTGCAACGGTTACTATTGTTGTAAGCAGCTATTCGTTACCCAAATAACGTAACAATTTTTCCAAACACTAGCTAATATTTTGGTTCCTTTATTTGATAATAAGAAGAATAGTTGGTTCGCTATTTAGTTTTAGACTTTGCCTAAATCTATTTTATATAGTTGTAACTCATCATTTTCATGTATCTCTGTTTTATAAAAGATCAGACCTAGTTTTTTAATCAACTTAACGGAGCTTTTATTTTGTGGTACGGTAACTGCTAAAACGGCTTGAAAATCAGTTGATTTCTCTATATAGTTCAAGGTGATTTTAGAAGCTTCAAAGGCGTAAGCCTTATTGCTATATGAAGGTAGAAAAGCGAATCCAATATCATAAAATTATAAGTTATCTCTTGTGATTAAAGTAATGATTCCGATTTGAGTATTGTCCTTGAGAGTGACAACTAAATAGATGACTTTCTCATTGTTAATGATACTTTCAACATACTTTAGTGAGTCGTTTTCATTACGGATATTTCTATTTCCAATGAATTTTAACCATCCTTCCGAATTCACTAATTCTAGGATGAATGAACAATCTACTTTCCCAAATTTTCTTAATGTTAACCTCTTTGTTTTTTGATTATAGATTGTATTACTCACAATCAATTATTCATTACAGATTCAAATACAATTTTCCATGAATCGTTCGGCTGCCTTCTCCAAGCAACAACATATGTTCCAGTAATTTTTATCGTGTCTTGACTTTGTTTATTAATAAAGATTTCATGGAAATTATTATGATAAATAACCATATCTTCTGAAGTTATTAAAGATGGTTTTCCACGAGAAATAAGTTGAACATCATTTCTGTTATAAATCCCTTCCCAAATAGCTTTTGTTGAATCTTTCGAAATTTTACGAATTGGTGTTTCTGGAAAAACATTGGTGAATTCATCTTCAAAAAAATCAAGCCATTCCAAATCATATTGTTTGTACACAGTATAAAAAACTATCAATTCTGTCTTCTATAATGGCTTCAAGCACGGCAGGAGAAGTTTTTGCGAGTTTCTCGATTATATCTTTTTTCTGGCTCTGATATCCAACATTATCGTAACTAATATAATCAATGTCGATAGAGTAAGTGGGTTAAAAATTTTCATATTTAATTATAGTATTGTGTTTTATTCAGTCAAGATCCATTTTAAAGCCCTTTCTTTTGATGCTCTAAAAATTGTATTATGTTTTTCATTCGGCTCATCTGAATATTCCCACTTTAATTTATTTGGAGCTTCCTTTTTTAAAACCTTCATCAATTCATTTGTGTGCTGAGAAATACCTTCTGCACTTGAACCTGCAAACCAAAGTTTAACCTCCTCATTTGGAAATTTACCTAATAGATCACTTGAGTTCTTGACCAAAAAATGGTTATTCCACCATAATGAAGGATCAAATGCTATGTAAAAGTTAAAGGATTCAGGTTTCTGCAGAAGTGTTTCCATTACGAAAAGCCCTGCCAACGATTCTCCAATAATTCCTTTTTCAGCTGTTACTCTATATCTTTTCCCTATTTCCGTAAATAATTCTTGCGTGATGAAATTTCTGAAATTAGCCGCACCATCTGTGAGAGGACAATATTTTTCATCATTTTTTTCTTCAGATAAGCCGGTTAGGTCTCGACCTCTTTTGGTGTTTTCAATACCAACCAGAATAGTTGGGGGAATGCTTTTCTCTCTAACAAGTTTTGCAATAGTGTTTGCGATATGGGGAAAGTCTTCTTTTATTCCACCATCGGGCATATATAATACTGGAAACGAACCATTACCGATTTTATATGAAGGAGGAGTCCAAACAGTAATTACTCTTGTTTCATTGACTAACTGGGATTCTATCTTAAAACTATCGTGATTTGGAATTGAGTCTTGACTTTGTGATTTATTATTGCAGCCTAAGGCGAATATGGATAATAATATTAGATAATTTATATTTTTCATTGTTAGTTTCTTGATTTTCATAATGATTTGTTTTAAATTTAATTGCAACAGATTAATATTATTGAGAGTATATATGCTATGTCCTTAAAGTGTTATTTAAATTTTGTTGTTGTCTTTATTGCTTGTAGATATCGGTTCAGTTCTTCTTTTGCTTTAGGAAATAAAATGAATAGACCAATCATGTTCGGAAATACCAAGGCTAGTATCATAGCATCAGAAAATTTAATAACGGCATCCATGCTTATCGCTGCTCCTAGAATAGTAAAAACTAGGAATATTATTTTAAAAATAAGATCTGTAAGCCTTGCTCTTCCAAATAGAAATTTCCATGCTTGTAATCCGTAATACGACCAGGATAATATCGTAGAAAACGCAAAAAGTGTTACTGCAACAACAAGAAGGTAGGATGATCCAGGTATCGCTTTTTCAAAGGCTAAAGAAGTTAGATTTACACCGCCAACCCTTGAACCATCTGCCATTAGGGCTTTTCCATTAACCACATCGCCATAATTAAAAGCCCCATCGATATTGAACATTACAATAGTAATGGCTGTAAGAGAACATATAACTACAGTATCTATAAATGGTTCTAATAAACCTACAAGCCCTTCGGAAGCAGCATATTTCGTGTTTACTGCTGAATGTGCTATGGCTGCTGATCCAGCTCCAGCCTCATTAGAAAATGCAGCACGTCTAAAACCTTGAATCATTACTCCTATTCCTCCTCCTGCAATAGTAGCTCGTGGAGAAAAGGCCTCTTTAAATATTAATGCTATTGCATCATCGATAAAGGAGAAATTAGAAAAAATAATAAATAAGATTGCGATAACATAGACGCCTGCCATAAAAGGGACTATTTTTTCGGTTACTTTGGCAATTCTCTTAATACCTCCAATAATAACAATGCCTACTAAAATTGCAAAAATTATTCCTACAATTGTACCAGAGGCATCTCCTTGAATATTGAATTGAGTTACGATTTGTGCTGCTGCTTGATTGGTTTGGAAAGCGTTGCCACCACCAAAAGAAGCGCCAACACATAAAATGGCAAAAAGTATTCCTAAGGCCTTTCCAAATTTTTTAAAACCTTGTTCCTTTAAGCCTCTTGATAGGTAGTACATGGGCCCTCCATATACATTACCATGTTTATCAATATCTCTGTATTTAACTCCGAGGGTACATTCCACAAATTTTGTAGACATGCCTATTAGGCCTGCAAAAATCATCCAAAAAGTTGCCCCAGGGCCACCAATAGAAATAGCAACAGCAACTAATGCAATATTACCTAAACCTACTGTTCCAGAAACAGCTGTTGCTAGAGCTTGAAAATGATTAACCTCTCCTTGATGGCCTTCGTTTTTTATAGTGTCTACGATGTCTCCATCAACCTCATAAACTGTTGATGGAAGCTTTTTTTCATCTTTCTCTAGAGAATCATACTTTCCTCTTACAACTTGTATTGCTGTTGAAAAGTGCTTTATATTGATAAAACCAAAGTAAACGGTAAAAAATATAGCGCCTAAAACAAGTATTATTAAAATAAGAGGGATGTTAAACCCAAAAATAGTGATAGAGGTAAGAATAAGGTCTTCCGACCAAAGAGCAATAGGGATAAAGGCGTCGTTTATAGTTTGATCTAGCCCTTTTTCCTGAGCAATGCTTCTCAATGGAAATAGTAAAACAGAAGTCATTAATACTATTTTTCTATACTTCGAATTCATTATCAATAGTTTTTGATTACGAAGCCAAGTTGCAGGAAAGAGATTTACAAAGGACTAAAAGTCGGAAAAAAGTTAAAATTGTCAGTAAACTACTTACTGACAAAATGTAGATGAAGCCTTTTATTCAGTGGTAATATTTGATTCTGGAATAGACAAACGAATTTTGCGCTCTCTTTTTTCAGACATTTCAAATAATGTCTTTTTTAGTGGATCTAAGTGTAGTTCTTTGGTCCAACTATCTTTTCCATAAAGACCATCTAAGAGTGAAAGAAGGAGACGTTTTATTTCATTGTAATCGTTAATATCAAAGTTCTTTTGAGTGTGTTCAAAGTTTTTAGGTTTTATTTCTAACCATTCATTGCCCACCATTTTCTTTCGTAGGGCAAATTTTAGAAACAACTCATAATGCGCTGGAGATAGAACAATTAATTTTTCGCCAATGCCAGGAACACCATTTATAGTAATGAGATTCTTCAGTTTGCCGTTTCTGTTTTTCTCTTTTTTAAAATTGAGAAACAATTGCTTGGCGGTAGGTAATGTATTTTCTGAGAGCTCTTTTACCCAACTTAAAGCAAGAGCAAAAAAGAGCATTATTAAGCAGGACTTAAATATAGAAGAGAGTAATATTAGGTTTACAGTCGAATTTGTGAACTTAAATAATTCCGCAATTAATGTAATTATTATGCAGATTATTGCTAACCAAGATAGTATTTTTAAGCGCCTTTTTTGAAAAGAGTTCCATAAAACATAACCGAGAAACCCTAAGGTTAAAATGGCATAATACACATCCAATTCACTAATAATTCCAAGTGACTTATTAAATAAAATTTTATTTATTGTTGGAAGTAGTGAAAATAAAAAGGGCAGACCTACAATATAAATCCAATACTTAGATTTTATAATTTGGTTAATAGATTTAGGGAGGTATTTAAACCAAGGGAGAGCTAATAAAATAAAGAGACTATTAAATAGGGACAAAATACTACGCCAACCTTCAATTGTCATGGTGTATCTGTCGTAAAAAGTAACGTGTAAAATTTCTATTCCTCCAGAGATACTCCAACATAACACCGATAATGCTAACCATACTTGACCATAATCTTTTTGTTTTCTTCCAATAGGCCACCAAATAGACATCAGTGCAAAAAAAGCAAAGAGACAAACAGAAAATTGCCACCAACCATAAAAAGAATGTATTTCTGGATTTATCATATCATTTTATACCTGTATACAAGCTAACAGTTTTTTATTCTGTAATCCACTTTATCAATTCTTTTTTGTCAATTATAGACCAACTATGCGGATGTCTATCTCCATTTTCTCGATATCCTTTATTCTCCGTTGGCAAGTATTCTACTTGGTCAAACCCTGATTCTTTTAAATTTTCAAAAAGTCTTTTAATATAATAGGCGTTCATTTGGTCATAATCTGCCATTCTATTCTCTTTCCACCAAATTGTATCTGGTTCAGTATAAAGTCGGATTTTTGTGTTTTTCAAATTTTTTAGCTTGTCAATATTATTAGTTTCTGAAGTATAAATTGAGTATTCCAGATATTTTGAAATATCCTTTTTAGGATTTCCAAATTGTTTTCCTAAAGTTTCAATAATCCAAGTGCTCTCTTGAACGGATACGTCTGAAAAATTACGTGTTAAATTCTTTTCAGAACTCTTGTACAGTGCCACCAAGTCAATAGGTGAATCTGCAATAAAAACTCCTTTTGGCTTTAATTTAAAAGTCTTATTTTCAATTAGAAATGAACTTATCAATAAAGAGACATTTCCTCCACTTGAAAATCCGCCAATATAGATGTCATTTTTCGGTAGTTTATTTTCAAGGAATATATTTTGTAGTTGTTCAGCAAGCTTTTTCTTTTCATCTTCTTCAAGCCACAATTTTTGATTGAAGTTCATATAAATTACTGCAATACTATTTTTATTTGCAAGTTCAAGTATTTTAAATTCCCGCTTAATATCTTTAGGCTTTTCTGAAAACCTCCAAAAAGAACTAAAACCTTTTTTATGTTTTGAGTTGGTTTACTTAATTCGTAATTATCGGTTGTTATTTCTTGAGATTCAGTTTTTACAGGGATTTTTGTTTCCTCTTTTTTTACATTTTTACAAGAAATGAAAACTATAAGTATCAATAATATTCCTAAAAGTTTGTTCATTGGTCAAATTCTTTACAACAACCGAATATGATGCACGCTACGCGCTATCCTTATTTAATCTCCTTGTTTTAATTAGTGTTTCTAGCTTAAAAATAAGTTAATAAATCAAGCTATTCGAATAATAATCGCATACTATACTTTTATTATTTGTGTTATGTTCTTGTAAACCGAACTAGACTTAGATGAAGTATTGGCTTGTGCAAAGCTTAGCAGTGTTGGCCTAGGTTTTGATTGTTACATTGTCCAATTTAATTGCTTCTATAATCAAGAGGTCCTGTATGAAGCTATTAATTTCAATTGCATCCCATAATGGCTCCATTAGCTGTTTTAAACTAGCGAATGTAACAGAATCTCCTTTATTTAATTGATTAACTAATTGTGATAGCTTTAGATGATTCTTTTTAACAATGCGATGACCTCTAGCGAAGATTAAGATGTTATCGGCATCTTGTTCATCCAAGTAGATTGGGAATATTTTGATACCTTTAATTGAAAAATTTCCTGTAGGTGGAAGTAAAGATCCTGTTCTATTTGATTTTCTTCGTATTCCTCCATTACTTTTTAATTTTAAGATTTTTCTATCTAATACAGTTTCCATTTTTTTTCGAATCGACTGTAAATCTGGAAATGCCGGTCATACTGAGCACCCCATACCGGTTTAAGGCGAGCATGTAATACCGGAGTATTGTGAGCAGTGTATTCCGGAGTAAAGTGAGCACCTAAAAAGAGATTGATTTGTACAACTATTGAA
>JAESST010000258.1 GCA_016763995.1 Flavobacteriales bacterium
TTACATTGGTGCTGTTAAGTCAAACGGTCCAAAAATGTTCTCTGTCTTGGTCTACTCGTTGCTCGCGTAACAAAATGCTTTGCATGATGTTAAACAGATCATCGGCATTCATAATCTTTACTTTCTCCTTGTCTGTCAGCGAAATATTCATACAAGTAAAATAAAGCTATTTTATAGAAAATTCAAATAGATAAACAATAGAATAGCTAACAAGTAGCTGTGGAATTATCTTTTAGTAAAATACGATGTAACTTTTTTTGTTTTCGTTACACTTAACCAGTAAGGACAGTATACTTGTGTTGATAAGATGAAAAAGAAACAAGACCATTTTTTAAAACTCTACGAACCCATTCATGATAGGTTTGAACGTTTCTGCAGAGCGAGAGTTTTTGGAAATATGGAGCATAAGGATTTAATGAATGAAACGTTGCTCATCGCTTTTCAGAAAATAGAAACCTTAAAGTCCGAAGGGGCTTTTTTGTCTTTCTTAATTGGTATCAGTGTTCGAATATTAGCTAATAATCATAGAAAGAAGAAAGAGGAGTATTTGCCTCAACAAGCAGACTTTGACTTTGTCGATGTCAATGCAAATACGGAGAAAAGTGCGGAGTTGTATTTATTATACAAAGCGCTTGCATTGTTGCCTGAAGTTCAGCGAGAATGTATTATCCTATTTGAAATTTCAGGTTTTTCTATTAAAGAATTTATGAAAATTCAAAGTGCATCGGAATCGGCGATCAAACAACGTTTGAAGAGAGCAAGGGCTCGTTTAACTCAAATTTTAACGTTTAATTCCGAAAAAAGAGTGGAGGTGAAAGATGGAACAAGATAACACACGAATCAATCAATTATTTGATCAGAGCAGAAGTGCAAGTCCGGCGGTTTCTTTCGAAGAAACAAAGCTACATTTTCTCAATTCTGTGGGTGCATTGAATTCAACTTCACTACAAGGAATTACGCGATTTTTAACTTTTAAAAACGTATTGATTATGACTTTATTTAGTATTATTCTAATAGGAACAGCGGTATTCTTTAATGACGCACCAGAGTTGGAAACAGCTCCAACATTTGAAATTAGTAGCAAGATAGAACAGCTCAAAGAGAAAGGGGAAAGAATTCTAGTCCAAGAAAATCAGACGATTTCTATAACAGATAGAAAGCAACAAGAAAAGCTCAATCCGAAAAAAAAGGATGTAGTTGCCTTTTATCCTGATTCAAACAATTTTGAAAATGGAATATATGAAGTGAATAAGCTATTGCTTGACGTGCCCAAAATGGAAGAGATGGAGGTTCAGGAAACTAAGCAAGTGTTGGTGTTAGATTCGGTTTTTAAATTTCCTGTATTAACACCAGAACAGATAAAGGAGAATAATAAAAGAAAGCTAGCTTTTAGAGGAATCAGTAACAAACACCTTATTCCTTATGGTTATCTCTTTATACCCAAAGAGAAAGTCTATACCAAGAAGTATAGTAAAAACGCGGATCCTTATTTCCTTATGAAACAGACAGAGGTAAGTAACATACAGTACAAAACGTTTTTGTTCGACTTACTGATTCAGAATAGAAAAGAGGATTTTCTACTAGCAAAACCGGATCAAACACAATGGAGAAAGACCGACCCCGAATATGCTGCATACATGGAAGCCAATTACTTTTCTAACAAAATTTACGATGAACATCCGGTGGTAAACGTGAGTAGAAAAGGAGCGGAGATGTATTGCGAATGGTTGAGTGATGAGATAAATCAAAGCCAGACGAAAAAATTGAAAGAGAAGAAGCTAAGGGTTCGTTTGCCATCGGCTGAAGAGTGGGTGCATGCTGCTTTAGCGGGTGAAAACAATAGCTATGGTTTTGGAGGAAGTATTAATCGTCAGAACGAGTCTGGTTGTTTTTTGGCAAATTTTAGGTATTCTTCAGAAACGGATGTTATTCCTTTTACAGGATGTGAGATAAAAGATTATAACGCACATACGACCTCTGGTTTAATTCTTGGAAAAGGGAATTTTGCTTCTAAAATATATTCCTATAATCCTAACAACTATGGCTTGTTTTGCATGAGTGGAAATGTTGCTGAAATGGTGACTTATTCGAATGGAATAGGAACGAAGGGAGGCAGTTGGAATAGTATCGGAGAAAACATCAAAATAAAGGCTGTTGCTGAGTATATGGGAGTTGAAAGCGCAAACGTAAGTATTGGGTTTAGACCGGTTATTGTGACCGAATAAAGAATCGTATTCGAAAGCTAAGAGGGAATTATTTTAGGACGACTCACTTGTTCATTATCTTGTTATGTTTCCTCTTTTTCTTCACTTTTTTTAGATTAAAAAAGATATTTGCAGAAACGTTAAATTCAAGAACATAATATCTTAATTTGTGCTGCCTATCAAACTGTTGTATTGGTTTTTTAAACCTTAGCTGATGGCAGTTGTTAGTGCATAGGAATTGGCATTTATTATGAAGTAATTTACTTCTTGTGTTAGCTTTTATTAATGAAACGAACTAAATGATTAGAAGGGGAGGAATAGAAGATGTAGAGCTAATCAAAATGATTATGCAGGGGAGTCAAGAAATGAACAGAGCAATAGAATATATACTTTCTAAGCAAGCTTGTAAAATTCAAGACTACCTAATGAAGCAGAATTGTGGGAAAGAAGAGGCTGAGGATGTTCTTTATGAAGGATTATCCGTATTTATTATGAATGTAAGATCAAGGAAGTTTCTAGGCGAAAGCTCCATAAATACCTATATTACTGGAATATGTAAGAGGATTTGGTTCAAAAAATTCAATAAAATGCTGCTGCATAAAAAGTGGAAAGAAATTGAACTTAGAGAATTAGATAGAACGTATGAAGAAAATGAGATTAGCTCAGAACTAACGCAGGGATTGGAAATACTAATGACTAATCTCAAAGATAAATGCAGAGAAGTATTGAAGCTTTGGTCTTTAAGTTATAGCATGGAGGAGATTAGAGATAAATTGGGTTATAATAAGATACAGGTGGTGGTGAATAAAAAGAACCTTTGCTTAAAAGAACTGAGACAACAATTGACTGATAATCCTAAATTAAAGGATCTGATAATCTAATGAATACTAATTATACCACATTAATAGAACGTTACTTTGATCAATTGCTTTCTTCTGAAGAAATGATTGAGTTTGAACAATTAAAGAAAACGGATTTAGATTTTCTACAAGAGTTCGAGCTTTTTGAAAAGTCTCATCAGGTTATAAAACTATCTACAATCATAGAATTAAAAGCAGAGATAAGAGACATACATCAGAAGATGGATACTTCCGCAAAAACGTCTAGGCTTATTAAATTTCGGAGGATGGGAATAGCTGCGAGTGTTCTGTTTATTGTAGGCTTAGGATTGTATGCTCAGCAGTTTTCTAATCAGAAGCTATATGATGATGCATATACTCCTGTGGGTGACTATATCACAAATATGGACAAGGACATATCAGAAATGGAAGAGGCCATGAAATTCTTTGATCAACAACAATTTGATCGCGCAAGTGAATTATTCAATGGTATTTATGCTACAACCGGAGATCAGGTTGCTCTTTTTTATGCAGGACATAGCCACTACCAAGCAGGTAGATTGGATCAAGCAATAGAGAGTTTGAATGAGGTGTCTAATAATTACCAAGCAGAAGCCCAATGGTATGTGGCATTAGCATATCTAAAGTTAGAAAATGTAGACAATGCTATTAGTACCCTAAGCTCCCTTATAAAGAATAACAAAGATGAGGCATTTGTATTGAAGGCAAAAAAGCTTAAAGGAGAGCTTATAAGTCCATTAAGGAAACTTTTGTTTTAGAATGGCTTTCATAACAAATTATTGGCAAATAATCACTTAGGTGTTTGTTGGCTGTCTTGTTTATAATATTTGTTATGTTTTAAGAAATAAAGGAACTAACTAGAAATATAAAACACATAAATATGAGAAAGCTAAAACTAATGTTAACATTATTCGCATTAATTCCTATGTCGCATTATGCTCAAGTAATTTCTGATTTGGGTATTGAAGTTACGGCAGTAATTGACGGAGTAGAGCACCAATTTGAAGTTACAGATGGAAGTTATCCTCCATATGATCCTGATGTGGAAATTGAGAATGCCTATAGCTATTTTTGGCATACGGACGAAGGTCATATAAGTAATGCAGATAAACCAATATTTTTCTTTGCTTCTGAAGGTGAGCACCATGTATACCTTGTATTAACACCAAGAAAACAAGGAGATGAAGTCAATAAAGTATTTACGACCTTAACTTATTTAGTTGACGTTTCAAACACGAGTAATGCTAGCCATGGAATTATTAGTGATATAGATATGTATGTGGATGGCCAGGCACGGTATGGAGATAAAATATATGTTGTGGTACCGCTCATTTCCTGTGCTGTACCTGGAATGACTGGTATATCGCATACCAATAAAATAGGATACGATCACACAAAACTAAAATTCTTGAATCTCCTTTCTCAAACAAACTTAGAACTTATAAATATTCTACCTGAGGGTGATGCGGCATTGGGTGTCCCCTTAAGTAGAAAACTTAGTTTTAACTATGGTTGGAGTACTATAAGAGATGATATAGCTGTAGTTATTGAGTTCGAAGTGATGACTCCTGAAATAGAAGATCCAATTGGGTTAAAATTTGAAAAAGATATTCTTGCCTTCTGTGATAGTGATGTTGAGATTAATTTTTTATCTATTCATGGTCCTTATGATCCTAATTATAAGGAATCGAACATTTCAGAAGTAAATGTTTTCGAGAACCCTGATAAGAAAATAAGCGCGACAGAAGTTATTTATACGATTCACTTTCAGAATGTTGGTGAAGCACCAGTAGATTCAGTTACTATTTTCGATACGCTACCCAATCACTTAACATTTGTTTCATTTGAAGGCAGCAGCGAACCGAGTATGATTGTAAACACGAATCATACTGCAGGGGTTTTGAAATGGGTGATCGCTCCAGATGCAGATATTAAGGGAACAAATCAAAGTCCGACGGAACCAGAGCCGACAACTAAGGGCTGGGTTAGCTTTAAGGCAGAAATATCAAAAGAAGAAGTCATTACTTATGACATCTGCCATTGTTTATCTAATGTTGCCACCATATATTTTGACTCACTAGCCCCCATAACCACTGCAGCAGATATAATTACAATAGGAGATGCTCTATGTTTTAGTCCAGATATAAACAGTCAGACGGGATTATTATATGCTGAAACTATTTGCGGTTCCAGTGTAGGGGATTCGATATCTTCAGCTTCTTCAACAAGGCTTAAAAGTAAAAAAGAAGAGATAACTTTCATTGCTTATCCTAACCCTTCCAATGGGGCTGTTCAACTAAAGGGAGAATTAGAAAAGATAAGAGGAATTGAAGTTTTAAATTATTTAGGGCAAAAAGTCTTGTCTTTATCTAAATACGAGAATTCTATTAGTTTTGATAATCAAGCTAGTGGTCTCTATTTTATTCGAATTGTAACAGAAGAAGAGCAACAAGTCATTCGCATTGAAAAATACTAATCAAATGTAATGTGTAAAGAATTTATACAATACTAGTTGTGTGAAAAATACGATATTAATCGTATTTTTCTTTTTGATGATCGAGACATTTTGGTCATTAAAAAAATCTTCTTTATGCGCATTTTTTTTCTATTGTTAGGAATCTTTTTAGTGTCTAAGTCTTATGCCTTGGATACTAAAAAAGATTCCTTGTACTTTGAAGTGATTCGCAATGATGCTCTTACATTAAAAAATAATAGGGATCTAATCGGATCTATTGAAAAGATTGAGTTTGCCATAGTCGAATTAAAGTTGGCTAAACTTTCTGAATTTTTTATAAACAAACGCTTCAGAGTTTTTTTAAGCAATAGGTATAGTAACATAGGCGATTTTGATCGAGCTATAGAATTGACAAAAAGTATAGAATCATTCTACAAGCAGATTGGCGATCTAAACAATGAGTTATTGGCAAAAAATAATCTTGGAATATATCATCTAAATATAGGACGACCTACTATTGCGTATAATTATTTTTCCGATTGTTGGAAAATGCAAATACCTAATGTAGAGGTGTATAAAAAATTGGATTGGTTAGATGGTCTTGCAGCTTGCTGTATTAAATTGGGGAGATTTAAGGAGGCTGAAATTTATCTGAAGGAGGCTGAAAGTCTTTTAAATATCTATATGTCAGAAGATAAGGGTGTATTACTGCTCTACCATTATGTCAATAAATCTAACTATGCACTTGCTATTGCAGATGATGTTCAAGCAGAAAAATTCTTGTTGAAGTGTGTTAAATTAACGGAAGAATTAGATATCCGCAAAGGAGCAGATGCCTTCAATTTGCTGACTAGACTTTCGTTAAAACAAGGTAAGAATCAGCAAGCGCTAGATTATACAGCAAGCACGATAGAGTTATTAAGTGATGATAAAAATCCTAATGTAAAAGACCCGTATTTATTGCAGTCTTATTTATTGCAAGCAAAAGTTCATTTAGCATTAAATAATTACGAAGCAGCAGTGCTTTCTTGTCAAAAAGCAGAAGATCAGGCAAACTTCTTTCAGCGACAGTATTTGTTTAACGAGAGCAAGTTGTACATTGGAGAGTTAAGAAGAGAAAACCTTGAAACTGCTGTTATGGCCTTGTATCAACAATACAAAAAATATGGGAAGCTTGAGTATATAGAGCAGGCCCTTGTATATGTGAATAGAGCAAAGTCGAATGTACTGAATGAGCGTTGGGCGAACTCAAAGCTATTATCTTTAGATAAACGAAAAGTTGCCAAAAGATTACGTTTTAAGCTCATATTTCAAATAAATAAATTAAAGAATGAACAGGGGAATAGCGAAGTAATTGAATTGAGAAATAAGTTGGATTCGATGAATAAGGTGTTGGGGGTAAAAGAGCAAACTCCCTTTTTAGTAAATGATTTAAAGAGATTTCAAAATAGCTTGAAGAAAGAAAGGATTTGTCTAGAATATATGATGATAGATACTTTACTTTTTAGGTTTGATATTCAAAAAGATAAAATAGGATGGAGTGCAGAAGTCGTGAAAAATTCGAAAGGAATTTCTGATTTCTATGATATCCTGAGGAATCCTTCATCAACATCTCAAGAGTTTATTGTGGCTTCTCGTAAGCTTCCAGTATTGCTTCCTTTCCAATTATTGAAAGATTCAACTATCAAAGAAATAAGCGTTATCCCTGACGGAATGTTGAACTATATCATCTTTGATGCTCTACCTTCTAACATAGAAAGCGGAGGATGGAAAAATATCCGTTACTTGGCAGAGGATTACAACTTTTCTTACCAATTTTCTATACAATCTTCAGAAAATCAGGATGAATTCAGAGCAATGAATAGCTATGTAGGATTTGCACCGGATTATAGTGGGTCAAAGAAATGGGCCACTTTGAAAAATAGCAAGCAAGCATTAGAGCAAGCACAAGATTATTTTGGAGGCTTGTCACATTTTGGAATAGAGGCAAGCAAAAAAAAACTACAAGAGCTTAGTCTTGATGCGGATATATTGCACCTTTATGCGCATGGAGTATCCAATGATAGTAGTTATGATGCTTCTTATCTTGTTTTACAAGATGGAAAGATGCAAGTAGATGAAGTTTTAGCCTTGCCTTTGAAGGCTAGACTTTGTTTCTTAACCGCTTGTGAGGTAGGTTTAGGGAAAGAGTATAAAGGAGAGGGCATTACTAGTATTGCTTGGGCATTTAAAGCGGCGGGAGCGGAGAACGTCATCCAAAGTATGTGGAAACTCAACGAGCAGAGCTCACACCAGTTGATGAGCTATTTCTTTGATCATCTGGCAAAAGAAATAAATAGTTCAGAGGCCTTGACGAAAGCCAAACGTCAATACTTGAAGAGTTCAGATATCTCAGAAAGATTGAAGCACCCTTATTATTGGGCAGGTATTGGGCGTTATGGGAAAGGTGCCGTTTTTACAGAAAGAACACAGGACCGGTGGCAGATTGCACTGGGTATAATTGTAGCTCTTGGGTTTTCTTTGGTGTATTGGAAATACACCACAAAAAAAAGGAATACTTAGCTGGCTTGGCATGCTAAGTACTTTCAAAACTAGTACCGTATAAAATACAGATGGCTTACTGTCAAAAGAAGTGTCTAGGTAAAAACACTGATTAATCTGAGAAGGTAGAATTTAAGATTTCTTATTGCTCTTCATACCCCACTAACTGTCTGGTGCTGTCACTCAAAATTCACTTTCTCTTAATGTACATTTCTGCTTCTTGCAGCTTTCATTTATAGTTGACTTTCCATTTTAGTTTCGTTATAAATTCATAACAATTACAATACGTGAGTTAAGTTTTTTAGCACTTGTTTTCAAGCTGTTTTGATATTCTTATCATGTTGGGTTGAAAACAACTAGAATGTTAGTTTGCTTATGTATAGCGGCTTGTCTCTAAAAAGAGATAAATTTTTTATTCCAATGTTATGTTTCTCTTTTTAAAAGAACTAAGGATAAATGACCTACTAATTAAAAGGAGGTTGGAATAAAAATTTATTAATAAAACCCTTATTAAAATGAGAAAATTAATTACTGTGTTGATTGGACAAACCATCTCAATATTTTCAATTGCTCAGGGCTGTATCATACCCGACTGGGCAGATCAGGGAGGAATCAGTTTTCACCAGACACTTAGAGTAAATGCCCATCATTTTTCTCATACGGACTTTGCCAATATGATGATTTCTCTGTAAAAAAAACAGGTTTTATCGCATACAACTGCTCAAGAAACATGTGCAGAAAATGAGAAAATGTATATACGAATGATAAAATATAATAAAATGTTAAGAAAATTAGAATACAGAATCTGCAGTGAAGTAGGAGTCAAATCCTTACAAAGAAATAATTTGATGAAAGGATTAGTTTTGCTCTTCTTCTTCTTCTTAGGAAACGTACTTTTTTCCCAAAACTGGAATTATACCTATCCAACAGGCCTTGATAAGAGTTCTATTTCAGGAATAGTTCCAATAGGTGATAATGGGGAATATATCATTCAATCAACAGATGGAACTGTATCAAAGATAGACGCCTCAGGAGATATTGTTTGGACATTAAATGAACGTGAGTTTTCCTTTCCACCTGACGATATGATGCAGGAGTCTATTGCAGTAATTGGAAAACACATACTTGCCATTAATGGATTCTATTGGAAGTTAATTTTTGATTTTGGTGGATCTGCAAGTGTGTTAAAAAAAGCAGGCTGGAAAATACCTGGTTGTTATAACGACGATGATAGAGTATGCCAATATAAAGGTGTCCCAGTTCGGGTAAAGGCTATTCATGGAGATTTTATTATTTGTGGAGGGCTTCATCGAGTTGCTCCTGCGGGAAATTCAGTAGGTGGGGTTTACTTAGATTTTCTAACTCGAGTGAATACCGCAGGTGCTGTTTTATGGCAAAAAACCTATAATGCAATGTCGTCAGGCCCCGGAGGAGATATGGGAGCAGGAATAAACTTGATAACAGATGTTGAGGCATGGCAAGAAGATAAATTGGTTTTTGTTAAATCGACTTCACTTTTATACGCAAACAATCCAGGTGGAGGAAGTGTATCCATTGTAAACTTTAGTGATGGTTCAGTAAACAGCCATTCTTATTTGGAGGCTCAAGTTGATCCATCTGATCCAAGTTCTCTTAGAAGTTTTAATAGTGAAGGAGGCTTTTGGGACATAGAAGTGGATAAAAATAAAGCTCGAATGATCGGTTATATTAAGCATACAGGAGTTGCAAATGAACCACGTAGAGCACTTTTCTGTACTTACAGTTTAACAACAAACACTATTCTTGATTTAAAAATGTGGGAAGTACCTGGCAAGGAGATATTTCTTTCTAAAATGCAAAAAATAGGAGGTTCAATATTTGCCGAGAGCCCAGAATATGTGGTAAGCGCAACAATTTATGAAGAATCCGCAAACGGTTTTACTAATGATCATGTAATTATTAGCTGTGATGCGTCTGGTAGCATATTCAACTCAGCATACTCGGTAGATAATACTAAAATTGAGAGAAATTCACCTTCACAATATCCTAAGTCTAGCACTTTTTACACCAATACAGGATATTTAATGCAATCGGGTGGAGTTTTCTTGTTAGGTTCTAAAACCGCAGATACTGAATTGCCTTTGGTTAAAAAATCAGCTTCACTCTCTTCTCTTGGTTGTAAAACTGATATTCAGATTAATTCCGTACCATGGGCTGGAGAAGTCTTATATACATGGGTCGGTTATCCTCAATCCATTGCCGAAATTACAAAAACAGAAATCCTATCGTCCGGAGCAACTAAATTAATAGAGTGTTGTTTAGATGGCGTGTATTCATTTGGAGGTCCCGATGTTTCAATAGATGGAGAGTTGGATTTATGTATTAGTAATCCAACAGTATTAACAGCCCTTGTTGGTATATATCCAGATCCAGTAAATTTTTTATGGAGTCCTGGCGGAGAAATTACTAGCTCTATCACAGTTACAGAACCTGGTACTTATACCGTAACCGTAGGGAGCACTACCAATCCGAGTTGCGGAACAACTATTTCTGTTGAAGTAACAGGAGAGAAGTGGCATAAAACAACAGAAAACACTACAGGTTCGGAAGTAGCCAATGATGTTGTAACTGATGTAAACGGAAATGTTTATATGGTAGGTACATTCACCAATACTACAGAATTAGAAGGGGGGGCAAATCCAAATATTACCATTATAGGAGGAGCCGGTAATCCCAGTGATATGTATGTAGCCAAATACGATAATTGTGGAACACTATTATGGGTCGCCAATACTGTGGCTTTAACAGGATTATGTACTGGGAATTCACTCGTATTGGATGAATTAAATCAGATGGTTTATGTAACAGGAAATGTTTCTAGTAGCAGTAGCATCACTTTTAATAGTTCTCAAAGTGCGGGAATGCTTTGTCTTCTTGGAACTACAGAAATGCTGATTCCAACATTATCAACAAGTGGGTATGTTGCGCAATACGATATGGGAACGGGTTGTTTGTATTTTGCAGAAGAAGTAAGCATTGGTACGAGCACAGATTGCAGAACTCTCACGGTGAATGAAACTAATGGAAAGATTTATTTAGGAGGAAGCTTTACAACGCCTAGTGGAGGCGCTAGCTATTATTCTTTCATTTATAAATATACTCCGACTACTGCTTACGGAGTACTAAATATTCTTGACGTTCCAAGTTGGACTATTTATGATAATGTTCAAGTGAATCTTACCTATAATGTAGTGAATGACTTAGACTTTGATGAAACAGAAAATCGTTTATATATAATTGGAAATTTTAAAAAAGTAGTTAATTTATATGATGGAATCTATACAGCGAGTGTCAGTAAACTAGGATTGTTACCAGGAGCTTTTATGGCAGCTTATGACGATCCTGGTTCTCCTAGTTATGTGACCTTAAGAGGCGGAAATGGAAGTATCATGGGGTCTATGACCGGAGAAGGAATTGCTGTTGATGAATCAACTAACAATATCTTTTTAACAGGTTCATTTGAGGAAGATGTAACAACTGCTTTTTCAGTAACAGGAATAGATCCTCTAATCACCTTTAATTCGAATTCACACAGTTACATGTTGAGTTTTAATCTGACTGATGCTACACATCGATGGGCACATCAAACTCATGCTACAACAGGAGCTAACGATTTTGTTATAGGAAAAGATGTAACTACCATTAATGGAAATGCAGTCTTTTTAAATGAATTCAGCGGAACACATATGATTGTGGATGTAGATGGGTTCTTTGAAGCATTACCATTTATTGGAAGTTCTGCTGGAAATACTCATTTAGGTATTATAAGTTTTACCAACACAGGAGTTAAAAACTGGATGAATGTAACGGAGAGTCAATCTCCAACAGGTTCCGATCATCATCGTGGAAATGCGATTTGTTCAGATTTGAATCAGCATAGTTTTGTTGTAGGAGCTTATGACAACAAATTGTCTTATCAAGATGGCAGCCCATACAGTGGAAATTTAAGCCAAACAGGAAGTGGAGACAATGCCTTTGTGATGAGAGTTCAGAATGCATCAGGTGCTATGCATAGACAAAAGCAGGAAGAGAGTATTACTATCAATTCTGCTACTACAACATCTTTATCAGTTAACATTTATCCTAATCCTACAGCAGATGAGTTTAATTTACTAATTGAATATTTTAATAGTAATGACGCTAGTTCCTATCAAGTAAGAATTTATAATCTACTAGGAGAGCAGGTTTTTTCAACTGACTTGAAAGAAGCGAATACTAAAATTAGCCTCGATGGATTTAGCCAAGGAATTTATCTGCTCAACTTAACAAAAGGTTCGGAGAGCTTCCATCATAAAATCATTAAACAATAAATGGGCGGATGCCTCAATCGAGTGCTTATCCATAGTAATCGATTGAGGCATCCTGCTATTAAACTAAGAGTAGAAAATAATTTTATAGAAGCGTACAATAATATTTTCTAATAAATTATTGGTGAATGTTTTCTCTAAGATGGAACACGCAAAAAAAAATCACATGGGTAGAATGCCGAAAATGCACCATGTATAGTATGACAATTAGAGTAGGCATTACCAAATTCAAATTAAAATGAAAAAATTATCAATATTTATAGGTTTCGTTTTACTAGGCCTAGTGAGTATAGGACAAACAAATCTTGTAAAGAATCCTGACTTTGAGAATGGCCCTGTGCCAACAGCGCGAGGGCAAATTGATTATGCGGATTTTTGGACAGATGATTGCACCGACCCTCTGATGTTTACAGGTATGGGAACTGGAGTAGATTTATTGGATCGAAATGCTACTCTTTTTGACATTCAGGTGCCTAGTAATTTTTGGGGTTCAATAAATGAAAGAACAGCTGATGACCGCTATGCGCATATGTGGCAAAAAGAGACGCCATTAGACGGATTGGTTGGAGAGCGTCTTAAAGGAGAATTAACATTGGCTTTACCCACAGGGAATTATACTTTTTGTTTTTGGGCTGCAGTGGCGCCAAATGCATTGACTAGCTTTGATGAAGACAAACAGATTGTTGAGGTCTTTTTGGTAAATGGAAATGATTGTCCAGCAGATGGAATATTGATTCATACCACCACACCAGTTCCATACAATGGAGGCACCCCGATTTGGACTCAATATTGCTCAAGTTTTAATATTAGTACTTATGAAGCTAATGTGTATGATCGGATTGTATTTCAATTGAAAGATCCTGAAGGGACCGGTGCTTTTTGGTGACATAATCAATCTGTTTATATTGACGAAGTAGATCTAAACAAATATTGTGATGATTATTTAGATTTAGGTGAGGACATTACATTGTGTATTGGAGAAAGTACAACCTTAGATATTACTGGACAAGTTGCTCCTGGTACAACAGTGGCCTGGTTCATAGACGGGGTGGGTATTGCTGCTCCTATGGATGCAACTTCCATTTTGATTTCTGCTGAAGGAACCTATACAGTTACTGTAACTGATATATTTGGATGCACTTATACAGAATCAATAAATGTTGTTGTTATAGATTGTAATGCATGTGGGTTTATTGCGAATATTAATTATTCTGTATCAGGCTGCACTGTTACTTTCTCAAGTGTAATAGGTGTAGAGTATGGAGCTCCTTCTCCAACAATTATTGGTTATTTGTGGCTTTTTGGTGATGGGAATAGCTCTACGGAAATGAATCCTTCTCATCTTTATACATCTCCAGGTAGTCATACAGTTACTTTATTTATTTATGGAATTACTCCTAATGGAGATTGTTGCGTGGTAAAGGTTACTAAAGTTGTGGAAACTACGATAGGTTGTATGCCAGTCTGTTATATATCGGCATCCTTTAGCAAAACCAATATTGGCGGAGGTAATTCTAACTTTACTTCAACATCCTTTTCTAATGATTTTACTTCTATCATAGGGTATGAATGGACAATCAATGGAACCGTAGTTTCCAATGATGCAAGCTTCGATTATCCGTTTACGGGAGGCATAGTTTGTTTAACTGTATATGGTCTTACTGAACTTGGATCGTGCTGTACTAAAGAGGTGTGTGTAAATTACCAATCAGGGAATTATAGAAAAAGTTCAGGGTCAAGTGAAGTGGGTTCAAGATTAGAAGCGAACCCATTTGAAATGCACATTTACCCTAACCCCGCCAATTCTAATTTGAACCTTGAGTTAGAGTTAGGAGAGAGCAATTCTGCAACAATTACAATTGTTGATGTAACAGGGAAAGAGCTCTATCGTACCATCACAAATAAGACTTCCTTGTTATTGAAAACTACTGAGTTTTCAGATGGCGTTTATTTTCTTTCGGTATTGACTGAAAATGGAAATTTGGTCGCTGAGAAGGTTTTAGTTCAACATTGAAGCAATTAAATTTTAATTAGTGATGTAATTTTTGCTATTCAACCTGCATGTTTTAAAAACATGCAGGTTTTTTTTTGAAGTTAGCACATTTATTCAGACATAATATTAAATCCAATTTGCAATATATAAATGCCTTAAAGTTGTGAAAAAGAGTTGATTATAATTTGCGTCTAAAGCAGAAATAGTAAGGTTAAATTATCGACGAGAGACTCTAAAGAATTAGGAAAAGAATTGGATGTGCCGGCACAACGAAATTACAAATGGCGTAGAGCAGCTAAAGATGGTCCGATGCATTAAAAGTAAGGCTATTGTTACAGAAGAAAGTTCATTGGAGCTTAAGCAGTTTAAAAGGCACTTAAGGAAAAAGAATTAGGCCTTAAGACTTTAATAAAAGACCGTTCACATATCCACACACTATCTGGCTCATCGCTAAAAAGACAAGACTTTGTCTTTTTTACGCTCTGTCCTCTTCAAGAGCGATGAAAAATCTATTAGTTTACAGTTGTCTTCCCATTTTAGTTTTGATATAAATCTATAACAATTAGCATACTATATTTTAAAGTTTTTAGCACCTGTTTTCAGGCTAATTCTCTATTCTTACTTTGTTAGCTTGAAAATAATTGAAAATTAATGTGCTGACAAATAGAGCGTTGTTGCTAAAAAAACATAAAATTATTATTTAATGTTATGTTTTTCGATTTTAAAGAACTAAGGATAAATGACATGTTTAAGGATCTACTTATCGCAAGGTGGTCGAAATAAAAGAAAATCAATTATGATGTTACAAAAAATCAGAGAATCCTTTACCGCTAAAGTGATTGCTTTAGTAATGATCCAAGGTTTAATTTTTCCAAGTATTCCAACGGCAAGGGCAAATGGAGGACCAGTTGATTCAAACTATCAAGGTGGAGGTGGTGGAGAATTAGTCGATCCTTCATCAGGGAGTTTCAATTATAGTATTCCTTTATTAGATGTTGGAGGTTTTCCAATACAGTTAAGCTACAATGCAGGAGTCACTATGGACCAACAAGCATCTATGGTAGGCTTAGGTTGGGATTTGAACCTTCAAGCCATCAATAGAACGGTGAGAGGAATTCCTGATGATTTTGATGGAGATAAGATTGAAACCACAATGAATTTGCGACCTCAACTAACGATTCACAATACTTTTTCCCCTGGGATGGAGATTGTTGGAGCTGATGTATTGGGAGACCTTGATGTTACAAGTAGTGCAGACATTAATTTTGGTTTTACCTTTAATAACTATACAGGCAATGAAAATAGCATTGGCACCTCAGGTTCAGTTGGCTTTATGGATGATGCAACAAAGGGAGGACCCGGAGCCTTTTTAAATTCTGGTGTAAGTTCTTCTTCTCGTTCCGGACTTTCTACCAATTTGGGAGTCTCTTTGGCATTAGGGAAAAAGGGCCAATTTTCTTCTTCTTTAGGAATTAATAGAAATTCCTTGTACGGGAGCAGTTTAAATACAGGTTTTGGGTATAATAAAGTAACAGATGTTACTACACAAGAAGGTAAAAAGACAAATAAAAAGGTAGGATCCAATGTTTCTGGTAGTTTTCCTTTAGGCATGCAAGCCTATACACCAACAGCAACTTTTGAGTTTGAAAATAAATCTTGGACCATGGACATTGCTGCTGGGGGATTAACTTTTGCAGGAATGGACTTACATGGGAGTTATTCTAGAACAAAATCGACTGTTTGTTTAAAAGAGAACATTAGGACTCAAAAGGCCTATGGTTATATGAACCAAGAAAAGGGTTACAATAAAAATGCTTTACAAGATTTTAATCTTTCACTTCCTCAAGTGCATGAAAATACAGCTGGTGTACCAACACCAATGCCAACTAACGATTATTTTACAACACCTGGAGGAATGTTTCGAGCAATTCGAAACGATGCTGGTTATGTAAAAAACCCTAGAACAAAAAGTGTTGGAAACGCTGGGTCTCTTTCGGGAGACGCAGCTCTTGGTTCAGGCTTCGAATTAGGAGTGAATATTTCTTACAACCGGAACAATAGTACTAGTGGAAATTGGGTAGGGAACAACCCTTTCTCTGATGCAGGAGTATTTGAATTTACATCTGAAACACCATTGGCAGATGCAGCAACAAAAGCACGTTATGAAAAATATACCTTCCAAAAAGTAAATAACCGAAGCTCGGTTGCTACTACTCAATATGATGGAATTAGAAAAGAGAAAGCACTCCGACAACAAATTTATAAGGATGCAGGAGAAATAAAAGCACACGACTATATGGCTTCAGATAATGGAGATCCAGATTATGATGTGACTGCTGATAGCTATTTTCAAAATGAAAGAAGAGATAGAAATGAAGTATTAGAGCAGTTAAATAACCAAGAATTGATCTGGTCAGGCGAAAATTCATTTAATAATTATACCCTCAATAATTTTAGTTTCAGTGCGGGGAATTATAGTGTTATTGGAAGTAAATCAAGAGTAGGTTATCCAAGCCATCACATTGGCGAATTAACAGTGATCGGAAGCGGAGGATCTAAAGCAATTTATGGCATTCCTGTAATGAATGAGACGGATCAGGTGAGCTTTAATATTTCAGCGATTAATAATGCAGGATTTTCAGCTCCAACTATCGATGGTCAAGGATTAGTAGAATATATTAGTACTGGCGCAAATGCTGATAACTCGTTAAACAATAAAAGAGGAGACGATCATTTTTACCTCAAGAACCATGTTCCTAAACATGCCACTTCTTATTTGTTAACAGAGCAGCTTTCTTCTAACTACACTGATCGAACAGGAAATGGCCCAACACCAGATGATTATGGGAGTTATACAAAGTTTAACTACGCCTATCAAGGAGTGAAGAATTGGAGATTTCCTTATGAGCAAAACAAAGCAACTTTTGATGAAGGTTTTAAGTCGAACACATTAGACGATAAAGCAAGTTATGCGTATGGAGAGAGGGATGAATGGTATGTTCATTCAATAGAAAGCAAAGATTATATCGCAGAATTCTATTATAGCAAGCGACTAGATGCACGTGGAGCAGCTGGAGAAAATGGAGGAGTTCACGCATCGAATTATGCGCAAAAAGTAGATAGCATTAAACTTTACACTCGTAAAGGGAAAGAGTATGAAGAAGGACCAGTTAAAACGGTCCATTTTAAATACAATTATTCACTCTGTTCTGGAACGCCAGATAATGAGAGTGGAGGAGGCAAATTAACATTAGAATCACTCTATTTTACTGGTTACGATTCTCCACAAGGGAAATTAAACAAGTATAAATTCACTTATGGTGCTAATGCGAACTATAATTTAGGACAAACTGATCGATGGGGGAATTATCAAACTGCACCTGCTATCAGTCACACCGTTATTTCGTCTTTAGACAACGCAGAATATCCTTACACCAAACAAAATAAGACGCAAGCAGATTTAGACGCTCAAAAGTGGAAATTATCTGCTATTGATTTACCTGTAGGAAGCAGAATAGAAATTGCTTATGAAGCTGCGGATTACGAATACATCCAAAATTACGAGGCAACACGAATGTATAAATTAGAGGGTTTTTATTCGACCGATGTAGAGCCTGAAGATGTTAAACCTGAGTTAGTAAGTGATTTTGGAAATGCACTCTTTGATCCTGAGAATAAAGATGAAGATCATTTTTATGCATTGGTAGACTTAGATGGAACCATTGAAGGAACTGAAAGTGAAGCGAGGGTAATATTTGAAAATCAGTTTTTACCACAAAAAGTTAATTCGTCTAAACGGTACTTATACTACAACACTTTACTCAATTTGGCGCCTCATAATGATGGTATTGTAGATCCTGATGCACATGAATACATACAAGGTTATGCTGAGATCATAGAGAATGCATGGTATTTATTAGTATGGAGCCCTGGTGTATGGAATAAGGTGGTGTATCGAATCAAACCAGAACGATTGAATGAAACCAAAGCAGGCTCTCCTAAAACTCATCCAATGAGTAGAAAGGCTTGGCAGCTAGTAAAAGAAGCACTGCCATTAGTCTTATATCCAGAAAACGATTTACAAGCTATTTATGCCAAAGATGGTAGCATTAATTGTGGGTCATCGGAAGAGTTGGTTGATGGAGGAACCGAACCAGACTTAGGAGATGATTCCAAAAACCACAAAAAAAACATCAAAAGTATTTTATCGGTGTATCACATGATGAAAAATACGGGTTATGCTTCAAGGGCTGAATTGGCTAAATGTTGGGTGAGAATGAGGTCTGGATTAAGTTCTAAAATTGGAGGAGGTTACCGAGTGAAACACGTGAAAACCTATGACAATTGGAACCATTTTGTAGCAGGAGAAAACAGTTCTGTGTACGGAACTAAATACGATTATACGACTACGAATCTAGCAGGGGATAGTATTAGCAGTGGTGTAGCTTCTTTTGAACCTATTAATAGAGGAGGAGATGAGATAGCTTTACGACATCCCCACTTTTATGTACATGCTCAGAAGGGCATTCCTTCGGAGAAATTCTATACAGAGTTCCCATTAAATGAAGCGATTTATGCGAGTGCTCAAGTTCGCTATTCTAGTGTGACAAGATCCAGTATTGATTATCTGGGATTAGTAATAAATACCCCAGGATATACCGTATATAAGAATTTTACAGCTAAAGATTACCCCATTCGTTTAGATTATACAAAAGTGGAGACCAAACTTGACCCACCCGGAGCGGTTGGCTTGCTTGGAATTAGTAAAAATCGATTTGGTATTTCCTACGGAGCTGCTGTTGTGACCAACGATATGCATGGAAAATTTAAGAGTAAAATAAATTTCTCTGCCAATGGAAACGAGATCTATAAAATGGAACACATTTATCATGAAGAAACTCCTGGAGTCTTGGCCAATAAGTTGCCCACTATTAAATCAGATGGAACATATGAAGAGCGAATTGTAGGTCAAAATACGGACTTCCTTACTTTTCTGAGCAAAAGTGAGAGCAACAGTTCAACCTTTGCTTTAAAGATGAATTTTGAGTTTACGCCAACGTTTATTATTATACCTTCAGCTTGGCCTTCTGGAAATACCTCAGAAAATACCATTTATACTACCTTGACCACCAAAGTAATCTATCAAAGTGGCTTATTGCAAAAGGTAATGGTAGAAGATAATGGAAGAGCCAAATTCACTGAAAATCTATTGTATGACAGTAAAACAGGAGCGGCCATTGCAACAGAGGTAATTCCTGAAAAGGGAGACGGAGTTCAAAAGATTTTTGAATACAGTTATCCCGCTCATTGGGCGTATGAAAATTTTGGTTTAGCATCGGATAATTCAGGGATGAGACGTTTTGACATTACCGGTGCCGGAACCACTATTTTAGCAGCGGAAAAACCTTATTTCTTCCCTGGAGATGAATTAATGGTTTTTGAATATTCAACCGGAATCATTCCTATACCCATAGGCTATAAGGAAAACCTATGGGTTGTAGAAAATGAAAACACTGGAGCTTATTTTTTAGCCAAAGAAGATGGATCTGTGTATACGCCTGTCCTTTCTGAAAAGAACTTGTTTAAGGTGCAATATCCTGGAAAAAGAAACACAGCAGGAGCAAGCATGGCTTCTGTATCAACTTTAAAGAAACATGACGGAACGTCGCCTTATGCATATGATCCTGAATATCTTCATGAAGATATTATCAATTTAAGTGGGATAGATTTCTTTGAAGAGGCAAGATTAAATGCCAATTCTTGTTTAGGAGTTGGAAACACCATTAACCCTTATGTGCACAATTTAAAAGGACAATGGAAAACTCAGAATTCTTATGTTTTTGATGGAGATCGGGATTACAGTGCAAGTAATAGCAGAAGAGATGGTCTGCTAACAGAGTATCAAGCTTTTTGGCGGAATGTAGATGGAGTTTGGAGAAAAATAGATGATCCAGCAAGACTTATTGATTACAACCCCGGTGATCCTTTACAAGATTGGATTAAGACCTCTACCGCTACCTTGTTTGATGCCTATGGGAATGGTTTAGAGTCTAAAAATGCGCTGAATGTATACAACAGTCAAGATGTAGGGTACAACCAGCAAATCCAGAAAAATACAACTATGAATGCACGACACGCTGAAGCAGGATTTGATGGCTTTGAAGATTACTTTGTAGATGGAATTTATGACGAACCAGTGTACACTCCTTACTCTTGCAATAGCAGGCATTTCGATTGGAGCTTGGTTGGGGAAATTTCTTCTGACGAAGCACATACAGGCAATTATTCTTTATTGGTAAAAGAACAAGGAATTCCTACTTCTTTTAATAGTCATACTTGGGATGGAGTGGCTCCACTAGATGGGGTTCATATCGCTCCTTTTGTTTTACAAGAAGCGGATGTTATTCCACGTTTTCGATTGCTTAATGATCAGATAGAAAATAAATATGTCTTGACTGTTTGGGCAAAAGAGAACGACATCAACAAGGTCATTAATTATGATGCAGCAAGTGTGGAAATAAAGATAGGTGTCGATGTTCTTGCATTGGAAGAAAAACGATCGAACATCATTGACGGTTGGCAACGCTTGGAGTATGTCTTTAATGTAGATCCGGCGTTACCAGATAATACCACTGTAAGCATCGATCTTAAAGCAGCTAATCCGCACGGGGTCTATTATGATGATGTGAGAATTCAGCCTTACGATAGTGAAATGAAGTCGGCTGCGATAGATGCCATCAAGCGACGAAATATGTCAAGTTTAGATGGAAGAGACTTCTCCACCACTTATCAATACGATGAAAATGGAACCATGGTCCGGGTAATTCAAGAGACGGAGAGAGGAAAGCAGACCGTGAAAGAGAACAGATCAGGAATCAGAATTAACGACTAAGACAGTAGGAAATATGAAAAATAGAATAATACAAATAGCAAGACAAAGCGTTCTTTTATTGGTTCTTTTAAGTAGTCAATTCGTGACAATAGCAGGAGAGGTGGTAGTAGAAGGCATGAATGCAGACCTGACTACTGACTTATTGGTGCTGAGTGATCGGCACACTGAAGTAGATATCGATCCAATATGGGATACTCATTTTGGTATAGCGGCTGTTCGCAACAAAATTACTTTTGGCATTGATCAAAGTATCCTTCAAATAGATCCTATTTATGAATACAAAGTAGTATTTGATTTGGCTTGGGAAAAGATTGTGGGAACAAGTTTAGTCATGAATAACTTGACTGATTTGGAACTAAAGTTAAATTTCGATCCAGATGGATCTTATCAAGATCAAGAGCTATACACTTTTGAAGGTGGAATGAGTATGAATTTAACCAACATCCGTTTATACAAATGGGATGGGGCAAGCTTTGTATTAACTACGTTAGATCGAGATAATCTTTTTTTAAAGGGAGAAATTACAACAGAATCTTACGATGACTTTGCTTATAACCTAGTACCTGTCAATTTGCCAACACTCAGCCTAGATGGTTCTGATGTCCTAGTAAATTGGACAAGCATGCACGCAGCAGAAGCCTATGACTTAGAATGGGCTTGGGTGAATGCCTATGATGGAGAGACTGTTGCTGGAGAAGCAACATTAATTCCAGAAACAGGATTGATGTATGATTTTAAAA
>JAESST010000259.1 GCA_016763995.1 Flavobacteriales bacterium
AAATGCTACACAATTTAGAAAGAGATTTGTCTGAAATTACTGGATTCTACAGAACCTCTCTTCAACCAAATTCTGGCGCTCAAGGAGAATACGCTGGCTTAATGGTTATTAGGGCTTATCATCGTAGTAGAGGTGATTCCCATAGAAATATTGCCATTATACCATCCTCTGCGCATGGAACAAACCCAGCAAGCGCAGTAATGGCTGGAATGAAAGTTGTTGTTACAAAATGCGATCAGAAAGGAAATATCGACTTAGAGGACCTAAAAGCAAAAGTAGAGGAGCACAAAGAGAATCTAGCTGCTTTAATGATAACTTACCCGTCAACTCATGGCGTTTTCGAAGAAAAAGTCACTGAAATAACAGACATCATTCACAACAACGGAGGACAAGTTTATATGGATGGGGCTAATATGAATGCTCAAGTTGGCTTAACCAACCCTGCAAGAATTGGAGCAGATGTATGTCATTTAAATCTTCATAAAACCTTTGCAATTCCTCATGGAGGAGGTGGGCCTGGAATGGGACCTATCGGTGTAGTAGAACATTTAGCACCATTCTTACCTTCCAATCCTATTGTAAAAATTGGAGAGAAAGAGGCCATTACGTCAGTTTCATCAGCGCCTTACGGAAGCGCCTTAGTGCTGCTTATATCATATGCTTACATCAAAATGCTTGGAGAAAACGGGCTTAGGAAGTCAACTGAATCAGCAATACTAAGCGCTAATTACATTAAGCAACAACTAGAAGACGATTATCCGATCTTGTATCAAGGAGAAAACAACACAGTTGCTCACGAAATGATTTTAGATTGCAGACAATTTAAACAGTCTGCTGGTATAGAAGTAGTTGATATTGCTAAAAGGCTAATCGATTATGGCTTTCACGCACCAACAGTTTCATTCCCAGTTGGCGGAACGCTAATGGTTGAGCCAACTGAAAGTGAAAGTAAAGTGGAACTTGATCGATTTATTCAAGCAATGAAATCTATCCGTAATGAAATTAAGGAAATTGAAAACTCTGAAACAGAACGAGATAACAACCTCCTAAAAAATGCTCCACATCCGGAATATTTATTTATTGATGACAATTGGGACTTCCCTTATTCAAGAAAAAAAGCAGCTTACCCTATGGAATCTCAACGTGGGAACAAGTTTTGGTCATCTGTTAGACGAGTTGATGACGCCTATGGAGATAGAAATTTAATCTGTAGCTGCCCCTCCATCGAAGAATATGTTTAAACATTTAGCAATTCAACTGTCTCAGTTATGACATAAATCCTCTCTTAAAGTAGGTAAATATTAAAATTTAGTTACCTTTATGGATTGAAATAATTGTTTAACTAAATTTTTTAACATGAAAAAGAATTACACTTTACTGACTGGTCTAGTGTTGGCTTCATGTGCTACCTTCGCTCAAAGCGGGGCTCTTAGCACAAAAAATGTCCAACCTCAAGAGCAGGCAGCTTTATCTAGCACTCCAAAATCTGTTGATCCAGATTACGCAAAAGGATTTAACAAGATCCCTAAAGCATTTTTAGACACTGTTTATTTTGAAGATTTTGGATCCGGAACTTCTATCTCTCTCCCAACAGGCTGGAATGTTGTAAACAACAACCCTAATAACTTTCAGTGGGTATGGAATAATGTATATGTAGATGGTCAATTTTCTAATGCTGCTAATATCATTTCTTCACCTTCTGTAGCGAATGGATTTATGGTATTAACGGCTGATGACTTTAACACTCCGATTCCAGCTACTGGTGCAGTTGCTATGGATACTTATTTTGAATCTCCAACGATTACAATAGCAAACCCTAGAGCAAGTTACTGGGTAACTTACGATCAAGCAGTAAGATATTGCTGTAGTGGAGCAAACAGATTAGTCATTCAGGCTAGTGTTGATAGTTTTGCAACCTTTGTAGAATATGATGCAACAAATGGCATTGCTGTAAATGCTGCTAGTGATACTATCAACATCATTAACATTAGTTCTGCTGTTGGTGGAGCTTCAGACTTTAGAATTAGATTTGTTTCTGAAGGTAACTCTCATTATTACTGGATGATTGATGATTTTGCAGTAATTGAAGGTGCAGCAAATGATCTGGAATTGAGAACGCCTTATTTAGAGTTCAACTTTGACTATGCATTTAACCCTTTCTATGGTCAAATTCCTTACGATTTATTTCCACCACTACCTGTTTCAGGTTTAGTTTACAACAATGGATCTAACAACGCAACAGGTGTTGAGCTTCAAGCGAGTATTTCTCACCAAACATTCCCAGGTGGAACTCCAGGTCTAGGATTAGTTTACACTTCTGCTTCTACTCCTCAATCGTTTGTTTCTAATCAAGTAAATGATACTACATATTATGTAGTATCACCTACTGTTGGATCAGCAAATCCAAGATTTGTCCCTACTGTTTTAGGAAACTTTAGTGTCGATCTTTTATTAACCGGAGACAGTCTTGACTTATCGTCTAATGTAATTGGTGTTCATACAAATAATAGATTATTTGCAACATCTGATACAATTTTTGCAAGAGATGACAATGGTTATGGAGGTGGAACAGGTCCAGGTTCTTATGTAAGAAATGGGCAAACAGGCGGGCAACTTCCCGGTGATGCTTTTGGAACAATGTATATTGTTGAATCAGGAACAGGAGGAACTCAATTGACTAAAAAACCTACTTCTATTACTTATGCAGTTTCTACAGATTTAGATCAGATAGGAGTTGAAATTACTCCAACTATTTGGTCATACAATGAAGATTCTTCTACAATAGCGTTAGCTTTTGGTGCAGTTCAGGCTTCTTCATTCATTCCTTACACAATAACAGCGGCTGATATTGGAAACTTATTAACTTTGCCTTTTGATAATGGCCCAGGTTTCATGAACGGTCTTGATTCAGGACAGATTGTAGGTGGATGGGTAGTAACCAACACAAACGGTGGATTTAACTTTGAAGTTCAAGCAGATGCGTCTTCAGGTCAATTCCAAGATGATGTAACTTGTTTTATTGATTTAGCACACTCTCCAGGATGGGGATGGGTAGATGCTAACCCAGTGATTAGAATAAACTTTGCTGATCTTCCTCAGCCAACTGGTGTTAGAAATGTATCTACATCTAATGCAACGTTTACTGTTGTACCTAACCCTAACAACGGTGAGTTCAAGTTAACTATTTCTTCTACTGAGAAAGTAACTTATACCTTAAACGTAAGAAATGTATTGGGTCAAGCTGTTTACACAGATAACATTACTGTTAATGGTACTGTTACTGAGCAAATGGATTTAACACAATTCGAAAAAGGTGTTTATTTTGTTAGCCTTGAAAACGGAACAGAAAGAATATTGAAGAAAGTTGTTGTAAAATAACATTCAGATATAAAATAATGAAAAGCCCTGAAGCATTAGCTTCGGGGCTTTTGCTTTTAGGTCAACTCTTGCGTATTTTTTAGTTTAGAATCTTTGCATTACATTTACTTAACAAATTAATAATTTAACTTCAGCTATGAAAAAAAATTACTTCTTTTCTATTCTTTCCCTAATTTCATTTACAATTGTGGGACAAAATATTCAGAATTCTTACACTATTCCTCCTCCGGAAAGTGAAACAGAATGGGATGATGACAAATCTCAACTTGACTCTGACTTTTACAAAAAGCTGAACTTCAATTCTAAAAAATTTGGAGATACCCTGTTCTATACTGACTTTAATGGCGGCCTTCCTTCAGGTTGGACGATTCAAAATAACAATCCCAATAATTTTCAATGGTCATGGGATACCACATATCTACAAGGCCAATTTTCATCGACTAGAACAAAGATTAAATCTACAACCGCAGCAAACGGATTCATGTCTTTACCATCAGATTTCTATAACACCCCAACCCCAGCTACAGGCAGGGTTAACATGGATACCTATTTTGAATCAGACACTATCACAATTATTCCAAAACCTAGTGTTTGGGTATCTTATCAGCAATATGTTAGGTACTGCTGTAATTCCTCAAATGATCTAGTATTAAGAGTAAGTACAGATAACTTCATTACTTGGACAGAATTTGATGCAATCAATGCATTGCCAGTGAATGCAGGGAACACTAGTAATGCAGTAGGAGGAAGAACAAATATTATTAACATCAGTACCGCTGTAGCAAATGCGTCACAATTCAAAATAAGATTCTATGCCGAAGGAAATGGACGCTATTTCTGGATGATCGATGATTTTGCTATTGTTGAAGGAGTAGAAAATGATCTAGAGTTAAGAGATCCTTATATGGAATTCAATGAAGCCAATTATGATTACTACCCTTTTTACGGTCAGATCCCTTACGATTTGTTCCCAGCGTTACCATTCTTTGGAAGGATATATAATAATGGATCAAATACACAAACCAACGTTAAACTAGAAGCAACTGTAAATCACATAGCATTTCCAAACGGCACTCCTGGAACTGGACTTATTTATGCTAACAATTCCAGCCCAATTACAATGGTTTCAGGCTCTATAAGCGATTCTGCTGTTCCTGTTTTAACTGGATCCCCTAGATTCGTTCCTCTTGTATTAGGAGAGTTTAGTGTGAATTTTCTTGCAACAGGAGATAGCCTTGACGATAATATAGGAAATGAAATTGCTACTGCAGGTTTTCTCACGACTGATACAATATTTGCTAGAGATGACAACTCATTCGGTGGAGGAACAGGACCAGGGTCTTATGTAAGAAATAACTTGAATGGTGGTCAGCTTCCAGGAGATGCTTTTGGAACAATGTACATTGTAGAATCTAGAACAGGAAACGGCGGACTAACAAAAGTTCCAACATCTGTTACTTATAGGGTTTCAAATGACACTTCACAAGTTGGAATGGAGATTGTCCCTAAGCTTTGGGAATATGATGATGATTCCTTACGAGTTGGAGGGAATTTTAGTGTTGATAGAGCCTTTGGTGCAGAACTTGCTGGTGCATTCATTCCATATACAATTCAACTATCAGATATCAATAGCTTTTTAACCTTAGCTTTCGATAATGGATCAGGGTTCTTTAGCGGTCTAGATACAGGGCAATATGTTGTCGGTTGGGAAGTAATTAATACAAATGGAGGAAATAACTTTGAAGTATTAAATGATGCCTCTTCTGCTGCATTGCAAGTAAATGTATCCACATTTAACAATTTGGCTCATGACCCAAGATGGAGTTGGGTTGATGTAAACCCAGGCATCCGTCTTAATTTTGGCAACATGGTAGTGACTGGTTTAGATAAAACCAGTTCAAGCCCTATTCAGTTTGAGATTTCGCCTAACCCAAACAACGGTCAATTTAAAATTCAATTAAACTCAAAATCAGAACTTGAATTCACAATGAGTGTAAGAAATACGCTTGGCCAAACCATTTCAATCGAACAAATTGCAGTTAAAGGATATTATACCAAACAATTAGATTTAAGACAGTTCGAAAGAGGAGTTTACTTTGTCTGCTTAGAAAGTAAAAATGAGAAACTAATTAAAAAAGTCGTTGTACAATAATTAGCTAAAGAGTTCAATAAAAATAGCCCCTGAGATGATATCATCTCAGGGGCTATTTTTATTGAACTTGGATGCAAAAATGAATTCAAATTACATGATTATGAATTCAAGAAGGCGTAAAACTCCTTAGGTTGTTAACTTAACGTTCAACCTAAATTTAACTCCTATGAAAAATAATTACACTTTGCTAACAGCCTTAGTGTTGGCTTCATGTGTTACTTTCGCTCAAAACAAAGCAATTAACACAAAAAACAGTCAGCCACAAGTACAGTCAGCCTTATCCAGCACTCCAAAATCTGTTGATCCAGATTACGCAAAAAATTTAAACAGAATTTCGAAAGCTTTAGAGGATACAGTCTATTTCGAAAATTTTAGTAGTGGCACTTCTATCTCTCTTCCAACAGGTTGGTCAGTTGTGAACAACAACAGCCTGAACAACTTTCAGTGGGTATGGAATAATGTATATCAAGATGGTCAATTTTCTAACCCCACTGATATAATTGCTTCCCCTTCTGTAGCGGATGGATTCATGGTATTAACAGCTGATAACTTTAATACTCCCATTCCAGGAACTGGCCCTGTTGTTATGGATACTTATTTTGAATCTCCAAGCATTACGGTTGTAAACCCCAGAGCAAGCTACTGGGTTGCCTATCACCAAGCAATAAGGTATTGCTGTAGTGGAGCGAACAGACTAGTCATTCAAGCCAGTACTGATAACTTCGCAACTTTTGAAGAATACGATGCAACAAATGGTATTGCAACAAATGCAGCATTTGATGGTATTAACTACATTAACATCAGCACAGCTGTTGGTGATTCTGGAAGCTTTAAAATCAGATTTGTCTCTGAAGGGAACACTCACTACTATTGGATGATCGATGATTTTGCAGTAATTGAAGGTGCTGAGAATGATTTGCAACTAAATAGTCCTTATCTAGAGTTCAACTTTGATTATGTTTTCAACCCATTCTATAATCAAATCCCATACGACTTATTCGCTCCACTACCTATTTCAGGTTTTGCTTACAACAATGGATCAAACAACGCAACCGGCGTAGAGCTTCAGGCAGATATTTCCCATCAATCTTATCCCAACGGAACTCCAGGCTTAGGTCTCGTTTACTCTACTAACTCTAGCCCACAAGCCATCCCTTCTAACAAGGTAATTGATTCTGCGATCTATACAGTAGCTCCAAGTGTTGGATCTGGAAACCCTAGATTTATCCCTACCGTTTTAGGAAACTTTAGTGTTGATATTTTATTGACATCCGACTCTGCTGATCAATGGACCAATGTAATTGGAATTCATATCAACAACAGAACATTTGCAACATCTGATACTGTTTATGCAAGGGATGATAATGGTTTTGCAGGTGGAACGGGCCCAGGTTCTTTTGTATCAACAAACGGCATACCAGGGGGACAACTTCCTGGTGATGCTTTTGGAACAATGTATATTGTCGAATCATCAACAGGAAATGGACCAACAAAAGCCCCCACTTCTATTACGTATGCTGTTTCTACAGATGTATCTCAGGTAGGAGTTCAAATTACTCCAACCATTTGGGCATATGATGAAGATTCAGCTAGTATTGCTTCTGCATTTGGTAATGTAGTAGCTTCTGCATTTATCCCACACACAATTACGGCAGCTAATATTGGAAATCTTTTAACATTAGCTTTTGACAATGGCATAGCCGTCATGAATGGCCTAGATTCAGGTCAGTATGTATGTGGCTGGGTAGTTGTAGACCACAATGGCGGAAATAATTTCGAAGTTCAAGAGGATGCTTCTTCAGGTCAATTCCAAGATAATGTTACTTGTTTTGTCAATTTAGCGCATGATCCAGGATGGGGATGGGTAGATGCTAACCCTGTGATTAGATTAAATTTTGGTTTATTAACTACAGGCCTTAATGATGGCAATAAGACCTCTAATGCTGCATTAGAGCTTGCACCTAATCCTACAAATGGAGAGTTTACTTTAACCATCACATCTACTGAGAAAGTAACTTATGATTTGAACATAAGAAATGTATTAGGGCAAATAATTCACACAGATAACATAACTGTGAATGGCACCATTACTAAGCAAATGGATTTGACTCAGTTCGAAAAAGGAGTTTATTTTGTTAGCCTTGAAAATGGGAAAGAAAGATTATTAAAAAAAGTAGTCGTTAAGTAATTAACCCTCTATTTTATTAAACGCTCCAAGATTAAAACTCTTGGAGCGTTTTTTTATAGAAAAATGAAGTCAAATGTGTCAGTTATGAATTTGTCATAGAATTAACAGTTAACTACCAATAATTTAGGTTTGAACTTAAATTCTACTCCATGAAAAGGAATTATACCCTACTGTTTAGTTTATCCCTTTTTTCTTGTACCCTTTTTTCGCAAAAACTCACTATTCAACCGAATGTTCCACCGCAAGAACAAGCAGCGTTATCTGGAACATCAAGGCCTATAGATCCTAATTATGCAAAGCACCTGAATCGGACTTCTAAAGCTACAGGAGATACCCTTTATTTTGAAGATTTTGGCAACGGCACTTCCACCTCCCTTCCCACAGGTTGGACAGTTTTTAACAACAGTTTAAATAATTTCGAGTGGACTTGGAATACTATTTACCAAAATGGAAATTTTTCAGCTGCTTCCGATATCATCTCTTCACCATCTGTAGCAAATGGGTTTATGGTATTAACTGCTGATTTTTTTAATACTCCTATTCCAAGCACTGGCCCTGTTAATATGGATACTTATTTTGAGTCTCCAACCATAACAATCGCAAGCCCGAAAACAAGTTATTGGATCAGCTATCGACAAGCTGTAAGATACTGTTGTAGCGCGACAAATCGATTAGTGATACAAGCTAGTACAGATAATTTTGTAACGTATGAAGAATATGATGCAACAAATGAACTTGATATGAATACAGCTTACGACGGTGTAAATATTGTTAAACTAGGTGGTAGTTTTTGTAATGCATCTAGTTTTAAGATTAGATTTCTTTCTGAAGGCAACTCTCATTATTATTGGATGATTGATGATATTGCTGTTATTGAAGGTTCCAAAAATGATTTAGAATTAAGAGACCCTTACTTAGAATTCAATTCTAACTATACATTCAAACCATTATACTATCAAATCCCGTACAACTTATTCTCTCCAATGCCTGTCTCAGGTTTTGCCTATAACAATGGAACGAATAACGCAACAGGCGTTGTTCTCCAAGCAGCTATTTCTCATCAATCTTACCCGAATGGAACTCCAGGTTTAGGCCTCATTTATTCTACTAACTCTAGCCCACAAGCCATTCCATCTAATAAGATAATTGATTCTGCAATTTTCACCCTTGCTCCAGACCCTTCCTCTAGAAACCCCCGTTTTATCCCTACAGTTCAGGGAAACTTTAATGTTGATATTTTATTAACAGGGGACAGCATTGATGAATGGTCATATATTATCGGAACCCAGTCATTCAGCACGATTTTCTCTACATCTGATACTATTTTGCAAGAGATGACAACAGTTACTCAGGAGGAATAGGCCCTCATTCATTTAACAGACAACCTATATTACCTTTCCCAATTCCCGGTGACGCTCTTGGCACCATGTACATTATAGACCCTCTAGTTATTGGAAGCCAATCGAATAGAATTCCTACTTCTATTACTTATGCCGTTTCTGCGAACACATCGCAGGTAGGAATGGAAATTAGACCAATGATATGGGAATATAATGAGGATTCCTTATTTACAACTCCAGGAAGTATAGACAGAGCATTCGATAAAGTTGTAGCATCTTCTTTAGTCCCTTATACTATTCAGACTTCAAACATTGGACAACTTATGACCTTGTCTCTAGATACTGGGTCAGGATTTCTCAATGGCTTAACCACCGGGCAATATATTGTTGGTTGGGAAGTTACAAATACCAACGGCGGAAGTTACTTTGAAGTACAAGAAGATGTTTCTTTAAAACAATTCCAAGATGATGTGACCTGCTTTATCAATTTAGCACATAACCCGGGATGGGGGTGGGTAAATGCAAACCCTGTTATTCGATTAAACTTTGGGAACCTCCCTATAGCAAGTAATGTTAAAAAAAACCCTAATTCAACTACTACTTTTAATGTAATTCCAAATCCTAACAATGGGGAGTTTAGCTTAACCATCACATCTACTGAGAAAGTAACTTATGATTTAAACATAAGAAATGTGTTAGGGCAAGTAATTCACACAGATAACATTACTGTGAGTGGTACTATTGTTGAGCAAATGGATTTGACTCAGTTCGAAAAAGGAGTTTATTTTGTTAGCCTTGAAAATGGAGCAGAAAGATTATTAAAGAAGCTTATTG
>JAESST010000017.1 GCA_016763995.1 Flavobacteriales bacterium
AAACCGTAAATATGGCTTCGATGAACTTGACCCTTTTGGTTCTATTAGCGTAGTTAAAACTAATTTATTAGGGAATTGAATCTAATTATTATTCTTTAAAAAATAGCAAGCCAATTCAGAGTGTATTTCGTTGTTAAAACGATTTATACAGTCTGATATTCTGAATTACAATTCGGGAGAAATACGAATTCAATCAGCGAAGCATTGAATGAGGCAATCTTGTTGATGAATAACGACTTTCTAACATTATTAATAATTAGACATTAGTAGTTATTTACTCATATTCCATCAGCTCACGTAAAGCTTCAATGTTGTTGGTTTGAATTACATCAGGATTTAATTCCAGTAATTTCTTATTACCGCTTTTACTTTTGGCTCCAAAAGTGATCACTTGTATATTCTTAGCGTGTAGTTGAGCACTCAACTCCTTGGTGAGTAGCTTAGGTTTAATTGTAATTGTATTAATCTCTTGCTCTTCTGCCCATATTAATGCATCCTCAGTATCCCCAACTACCTCATAAGAAAGAGCATATGGAGACTTCATATTAATTGCTCCCAACAAAAAAGCTCTTGAGATCGAAATAACAAGTACCTTTTCTTGAGGCACTCCCATACTGCCTAAACTTCTCAGTAATTCGAAGACCATATCTCTTCCCCATTTTGCATTTTCTTCCTCACTAAAGCACTTACTTTTATGTCTAACATCAAGGTGTAGAATTGGAAATTCTTCTTGTTCTTTAAGAAGCTCAACCAATTGTTGCAATCCTATTATTTTCTCAGATTGGAACCAGTTAAATGGAGCTCCTAATTGATAGTCCACTTCTAGAAGCTCAGCATAGTTCCATTGAGAGACACATCCTTTTGCTGTTGTTTTAGAATCTAAAAGCTCATCATGATAGAGAACAAATTGTCGATCTGCTGTCATTTGTACATCCACCTCTACCCCATGCGCCTTCTCTTCTGTAATAGCCTTTGATAAAGAGGCGTAGGAGTTAGACGGATAATGATTAAAAGGAAACCAAGCTGTAAAACCCAAGCCTCCGTGACCAATAACAGTAATCTCCCCGTCATTCAAGTTCTGAAGCTCTGATTTATTAAAAGTTATGTTCAAAAAGAAAATAAAAAAGATTGCCAGAACAATGGTAAATAATAGGCCTTTTTTACTTTTCATACTTTTTCTTTTCAGTTATTCAAAAATACATATCCGTTTAAGGATGTCGCAATAATTAAGCAAATAATATACGGTACTAGCAACTAACTTTTCCCTTTAAGCAATTTCCAATACACCAAGAAGAAAAGTAGGATATTAATCAATAGAGCAATCAAGATAATGAATCCTAGTTCTACCCAATGGAATCTAAAAAATATAGGATTCCAAGAAAGATTCAGCAAGCAAAAAAGTGTAGCTAAAATTGAAATGGCCCTAGTATTCACTTCATGGATTAATACTAGCATATAGAAAGAAATAACATAATACTTATCCAAGCAACTTTACCCCATCCATACGAAGTACAAGGCGCTTTATCCAATACATTATACCAATCATCTTCAGGAATATTTTCTTAGAATAAGCTCCTAAAGCTCAGGGGGCTAAATTAAAGAGTAGAAAGAGAATAAATAGCTTAATCAACCGACTAATCGTGGAAGTTAAAAGTACTAAGTGCCTCAAATTACATCTGGTTAAAATTCTATATACGTAAAGTTATAGGCATCTAATAAAAACGCCCCAATAAGTTTCCTTATTGAGGCGTTAAATGTATTAATCAAGTTTCGAACTAGCTCTTACCTGCTCTTTTACGATCTACTTCGTTTAACATTGTTTTTCTAACTCTTAATGAGCTAGGTGTTACTTCTACAAACTCATCTGCTTGAATGTATTCCAATGCCTCTTCTAAAGAGAACTTAATTGCTGGAGCAATTCTAATTTTATCATCAGCTCCTGAAGAACGCATGTTAGACATTTTCTTTGCCTTGGTTAAGTTTATCACCATGTCTCCTGCTCTTGAGTTTTCACCAACCACTTGACCACCGTAGATCTCTTCATTTGGGTTAACAAAGAACTTACCTCTATCTTGTAGGTTGTTCAATGAAAATGGAATTGCTTTTCCTTTTTCCATAGAAATTAACGATCCATTCTGACGACCAGGAATTACACCTTTATATGGCTGAAACTCTTTAAAACGGTGTGACATGATTGCCTCTCCTGCAGTAGCTGTCAATAAATAATTTCTTAATCCGATAATTCCTCTTGAAGGAATTTCAAAATCCAAAATCATTCGATCACCTTTAGGTTCCATGTTCAACATTTCACCTTTTCGTTGATTTACAACCTCAATGGCTTTACCACTTACTGCTTCAGGTAAATCAATTGTCAATTCTTCAATTGGCTCATGCTTCTTACCGTCTATTTCTTTTATAATAACCTGTGGTTGACCAATTTGAAGCTCATAACCTTCTCTTCTCATTGTTTCAATTAAAACAGATAAGTGAAGTACACCTCTACCGAACACACTGTGTGAATCAGCTGAACTTGTTGCTTCTACTCGAAGTGCCAAGTTCTTTTCTAATTCCTTATCTAATCTATCCTTAATATGTCTAGATGTAACAAATTTTCCTTCTTTACCAAAGAATGGAGAATCGTTAATCGTAAATAACATACTCATGGTTGGCTCATCAATTTTAATTGAAGCTAAGGCCTCAGGATTTTCTATATCAGCAACAGTATCGCCAATATCAAATCCCTCTAGTCCTACAATCGCACAAATATCTCCAGCGTCAACATGCTCAACTTTTACCTTTCCCATTCCTTCGAAAACGTACAATTCTTTGATTTTACTCTTACTTGAAGTACCGTCAACCTTAATTAGATTCACTTGCTGATTCACTTTTAAGCCTCCTCTGTGTAAACGACCAATAGCAATTCTTCCAATAAATGAAGAATAATCCAACGACGTAATCAACATTTGAGTATATCCTTCTGGCGGATTTGGCGCAGGAATGTGCTCAATAATAGCATCCATTAATGAAATAATGTTGTCAGTTGGTTGCTTGTAGTCCTCGCTCATCCAACCCTGCTTTGCAGAACCATAAATGGTAGGAAAATCAAGTTGTTCTTCTGTTGCTCCTAAATTGAACATCAAGTCAAATACTTTTTCTTGAGCAATATCTGGCGTACAATTCTCTTTGTCTACCTTATTTACAACTACAATTGGCTTTAAACCCAACTCAATTGCTTTTTGCAAAACAAATCGTGTTTGAGGCATTGGCCCTTCAAAAGCATCAACCAATAAAAGTACTCCATCGGCCATATTCAACACTCTTTCTACTTCACCACCAAAATCGGAGTGACCAGGAGTATCAATAATGTTAATTTTTGTCCCTTTGTATGAGACAGAAACATTTTTAGATGTAATTGTGATCCCTCTTTCTCGTTCTTGATCATTGCTATCCATAATTAACTCACCATGACTTTTGATAGGTGCGTCTCCAGATTCGATCATTCGATCTACCAAGGTTGTTTTGCCGTGGTCAACGTGTGCAAT